>NZ_JBSPKW010000013.1:0-200131 GCF_053848065.1 Mesorhizobium sp. BHscii
GGCCGTTCGAGTGTCGCTCACGCGGCTCTCTTGAATTTCGCAGAGGGCAGATCTAGAAGCGAAACGCTTCATCGCCAGCGGCGCACCGCCCTCGTTGGAGAGGCGTATATGGGAAGCATCGGTTTCGTGTCAAGCACCTTTTGGTGAAAGAACCTGCTAATTCCATTGCCGGCCTAATTCCATTGCCGGCTTGGCATCGTGCTGCGTTCCCCGGGTTTCAGCCAGATCGAGCCATGTTGGCTGCAGGGATGGGGTTACGACAGCAATGCTCGTTTTCGGTTAATCCACAGCCTGATGCCGCTGGCGGAAGAGGAGGGATTCGAACCCCCGATGCGGGTGTCCCCGCATAACGACTTAGCAAGCCGCCGCCTTCAGCCGCTCGGCCACTCTTCCATTTGTCAGCTCCACTCTTCCTTTTGCCAGCCGTTGATCAGCTGTGGATAATTTGGAGGCGCCAGCCGGACTCGAACCGGCATACACGGAGTTGCAATCCGCTGGATAGCCGTTTTCCCACGGCGCCTTGACGCTTCGCTTATAAGGGACGCCACCTCTTGCATCGCTTGACGGACAATGATTGGTGGAGGGAGTAGGATTCGAACCTACGAACTCTTAAGAGGGCAGTTTTACAGACTGCTGCCATTAACCGCTCGGCCACCCCTCCGAATATCCAAGGTCTGCCGCTGGCGGAGGGGGAGGGATTTGAACCCCCGAGGCCCTTGCAGGCCTACCCGCTTTCGAGGCGGGCGCATTCAACCAGGCTCTGCCACCCCTCCATATTGGTGCAGCCTCATTTTGGTGCGGACGGCGAGATTCGAACTCGCAACGGGAATACCCGGCCGGGTTTAGGCCGGCTGCGTCTACCGATTCCGCCACGTCCGCCCGCCACGTCCGCAAGTGCTTTTCCAGCTTCGCGCCGCGTTCGCAAAGATCGCGAACCGGGATGGTCGGAGTGGCAGGATTCGAACCTGCGGCCCCCTCGTCCCAAACGAGGTGCGCTACCAGGCTGCGCTACACTGCGGCTCTCCGAGCCCATAGGCCGAGCCGTACGCGTCTGCCGGTTCTCGCCACGAGATGCTTGAGACCAGATCCCCTGTAAGCCGGGTTCTGTCGAGGGCTGCCATTCCTCTTGGACGCCTGTCGCCAGGCGCCTCCTTGCCCGCCACCAAAGCCCTCCCCGACACAGGTCACAGGGCACTTCTTGCGGTTGCTTCCCCCACCCTGTCGCCCGTTTCACCCGTCCCGACTGGGACGGCTCGTCTCTGTTGCCGTGACTCGCCTCGCGGCGGGCAGGCATTACCTGCTGGGGTGTGTCGGCGAAGCCCGGACTTTCCTCGCTCCACGACATTCGTCGCTCAGTGCGTGGCGGCCCGGAGATCTGGTCTCTTCTGGTGGACCGGCTGGACCGCCATGATCCCAACGTTCTCACCAAGAAAATTTGAGCCGCACAGGGCCAGAGTAAACTATCCCCATGCGGCGGACCGTCTCCGGTCCTGCCAGTTTATATGGGAACAAAACGGGAAAGTTCAAGCATCACGCGCCCCATATCCGGCCTGCCAAGGGGCATTCACCGCAAACGGGACCGGAGCCCGAGCGTTCCGGCGGATCTGCCTGTCCGCGCGGCCAAACCGGCTGGAACCATTCGGCCCGGCTGTTAGTTCCATCAGCGAAGAACGGGACCGCCGAGCGAGCGTCGCAGCGCGACAGGCCTGAGGTCCTCAACAAATCTTCCAGGCCAATATCGCTCTACGTCCGCTGGTGCCGTTCTGGGCACGAACAGGGAGATTCCACCATGAAAGTCGCTGAGATAATGACCCCCAACGTCCATCTCGCCAGTCCTGGCGACTCGCTCCAGAAAATCGCGAAACGAATGGCGGTTGATGACGTCGGATTTCTGCCCGTCGGAGAAAACGACCGACTCGTCGGAACAATCACCGACCGTGACATCGTCGTACGTGCCATCGCCGAAGGTAAGGACGGCAACGCGACCGTCCGCGACGTGATGACCAAGGATGTCAAATACTGCTTCGAGGACGAAGATATCGAGCACGTCGTCCAGAACATGGGTGATATCCAGGTCAGGCGGTTGCCTGTCCTCAACCGCGGCAAGCGCCTGGTGGGTGTGGTCTCGCTCGCGGACGCGGCGCTGAAGGAAGATCCGGCAACCGTCGGAATCGCGATGTCCGGCGTGGTCGTACCCGGCGGCGCACACGCGACATAAGCGCTCTGCCCGGCAGGCGAGATCGGACTGAGTTCAGCGGCCCGCATTAGCATCGGGCCCAAAGTGGGTACCGGTTTGGGGACACCCGATGCTCAAACAAAAAGAGGAGCGGCGGCACGAGTCGGTTTGAAATGGCCTCTAGCGTTGTCGCGTCTCAAAGAGCCCAAAGCGACGGCTCGACCGAGCCCTAGCCACACCTTCCCGCCCAGATGCCGGGAGCGTCGATGACGCCCCCGGGCTGCACTAGTATTTTGCACGTTTCCGCTTGCGCTCTTGCCGTGGCTCAGAGCTACGATTGGGCGATGTCAGTTCGGTGCCCCAGTTCAAAGTGCGAGCAGTGGCCGTCGCCAGCGATCCAGAGGCGCTTCAGGGATTCCTGCTGGAGGGAGTTGGCCTGTTCATGACCAACCATGTGCGCGTCAAGTCGGACGTTGCCGCCGGAAGACTGGTTCGTGTCCTGCCCGAGTGGGCGGGGCCCGAACCAACGCTCTATGCGATCCGGCCTGGAGGCCGCGTTCAGCCCCCCAAAGTTAAAGCATTCTTGGACTTTCTCATTCCGCGGCTCGATTTGAAGATGATTGATAGCAAAGCGAGCCACATCTGAAGCCGATCCTACGCACCACCCCTTTTGGCGGCAGCCGGCTGATCCGGTTTTGACCGAGCGTAGCCCCTATCAACGTTACACCGATTTAATGTGCAAGCGAGCGGGAGAATTGCCATAAAGCTTTGATATCGACGAGTCATCCTGCCGGTCGGAGTGCGCCGTCGCGTCTACTTCACCTTGGGAACCGTAGGCGGTATATTTGCCAACCGGAGCGCCGATGGCCACCTGGAAACAGATCGTTTTTGCACTTGTGATCCTCGTCGCGGCTGCGGCCGCCTGGGTTCGCTTTTTTCCAGGCGCGCCGGATGTGCTGGCGCGCTGGGGCATCGACTGGGCTTATGCCGCAACGCCACCAACGGGCGCCGTCGATAACGCCGGGCAAGCAGGCAGCAGCAACGCCGCCGGTCAGCGGGTGACTATCGTCGCATTGCCGGCAGCCGCCGCCATCATCAACGATCGCCTGCAGGCGATCGGCACCGGCCGCGCCAACGCCTCGGTGACGGTCAATCCCTACAGTTCCGGCCGCCTCGTCGAATTCCTGGTCGAGTCCGGCGCCCATGTCGAAAAGGGGCAGGTGATCGCCACCCTCGATTCCGACACCGAGGTGATCGCACAGGACCGCGCCCAAGTTGCTTTGCAGGACGCGCAGGCCAAGCTCGACCGGGTCAAATCGCTGCGGGCTTCCAACGCTGCGACAGCGGTCGCCGTTGCCGATGCCGAAGTGGTGCTGGCCAATGCCAAGCTGGCGCTTCGCGATGCGGAACTGGCCTTGCAGCGCCGCTCGATCGTCGCGCCGATTGCCGGCGTCGTCGGCATCCTGCCGATTGCCGCCGGCAACTATGTGACCAGCCAGTCGGCGGTCGCCACCCTCGACGACCGCTCCAGCATACTGGTCGAATTCTGGGTCCCGGAGCGCTTCGCCGCCGCCGTCAAGATCGGCGCGCAATTGTCGGCAACGCCGATCGCCAATCCCAACAAAGCCTATACCGGTACGGTTTCCGCTATCGACAACCACATCGATGAAGCCAGCCGTACCCTTCTGGTCAAGGCAAAGATCGCCAACCCGGCCGATTCGCTGCGTGCCGGCATGTCCTTCCAGATCTCCATGAAATTCCCCGGCGACAGCTATCCGGCGGTCAGTCCGCTGGCGATCCAGTGGGGTTCGGACGGTGCCTATATCTGGGCCATCGTGGACGGCAAGGCCAAGCGGGTGGCCGTGCGCATCATCCAGCGCAACACCGAGACTGTGCTGATCGACGCCCCGATCGTCAGCGGCGACATGGTGGTGACCGAAGGCACCCAGAGCGTCAGCGAAGGCAGCGCGGTCCGCATCGCCGGCGAAGAACAGCGCGCCGCGGACGCCGACGGCTGATGACCGCAACCAACAACGCCGCCAGCGATACAGGCTTCACCGCACTGTTCATCCGCAGGCCGGTGATGGCCTTGGTCTTGAACACGCTGATCGCGGTCGCCGGCCTTGCTGCCTTCTACGGTGTCGAAGTCCGCGAACTGCCGGATGTCGATCGCGCCGTTGTCACCGTTAACACGACCTTTGAAGGCGCTGCGGCCGAGACCGTCGACCGCGAATTGACCGACGTGATTGAGGGCGCGGTCGCCCGCGTCTCCGGTGTGAAGACGATCTCGTCCACCTCGTCCTTCGGCACGAGTCGCGTCACCATCGAGTTCAACGACGGCGTCGACCTCGACGTCGCCGCCTCCGATGTGCGCGATGGCGTTGGCCGCGTCGTCGACCAGATGCCGGACACGGCGGATGCGCCGCGCATCGTCAAGGCCGACGCCAATTCCGACCCGGTGATGCGGCTGGCTGTCACCTCCGACACCATGTCGGTGCAGGACATGACGGTGCTGGTCCAGGACCAGATCGAGGACGAGCTTGCCGCCGTGCCCGGCGTTGCCGACGTCCAGGTCTATGGCGACCGCGACAAGATCTTCCGTATCGATGTCGACCAGAACAAACTTGCCAGCCTGGGCTTCACCGTCGCCGACCTGAGGACAGCGCTGGCTTCGGTCGCTTTCGATTCGCCGGCCGGCTCGATCACCACGACCAACCAGGACCTGATCGTGCGTCCGACGGCGGACGTGACCACGCCGGAGGAATTCGAAAACATCATCATCGGCGGCACGACCCGCATCCGCGACGTCGCCACCGTCACGCTCGGCCCCGATATCGGCCAGACCACGTTGCGTTCGAACGGCAAGACCGGCATCGGTCTCGGCATCATCCGCCAGGCGGAATCGAACACGCTGGATATTTCGACCGGCGTCAGGGCCGCGGTCGCCGCGCTGCAGGCCGATCTGCCTCAGGGCATGTCGATCAAGGTCACCAGCGACGATGCGGTCTTCGTCAACGGCGCGGTGCATGAGGTCGAGATCGCACTCGGCCTGTCCGTCTCCATCGTGCTGATCGTCATCTACGTGTTTCTCCTCGACTGGCGCGCGACGCTCATTCCGGGGCTTGCGATGCCGGTCGCCATGATCGGGACGATCGCCGCCATCTATCTCGCCGGCTTCTCGGTCAACATATTGACGCTGCTTGCCCTGGTGCTGGCGACGGGCCTGGTCGTCGACGACGCCATCGTCGTTCTGGAAAACATCGTGCGACGACGCAACGAAGGTATGGGGCCACGCGCCGCAGCCGTGCTTGGTGCCCAGGAAGTGTTCTTCGCCGTCATCGCCACGACGTTGACGCTGGTCGCAGTCTTCGTGCCGATTTCCTTCCTGCCCGGCCAGACCGGCGGCCTGTTCCGCGAATTCGGCTTCGTTCTCGCCATATCGGTGCTTCTGTCCGCCGTCGTGGCGCTGACGCTTTGTCCGATGCTTGCCTCACGCATGCTGTCGGCCGCGCCGCTTCACCACGAAGGCGGCAGCGGCATCGGCGCCCGCATCGGCGGTGCGCTGAACACGCTCTACCGGCGATGCCTGCGCACCTGCCTCGACGCGCCGTGGATCGTACTCCTGGTCGCGCTGCTGTTTGCAGCCACCGCCTTCACGCTGTTCGGCACGATTCGCCAGGAACTGACGCCGACCGAGGATCGTGCCGTCGTGCTTATGCGCGTCGACGCGCCGCAAGGCGTCAGCCTCGATTACACGACCGAGCAGATGCAGAAGATCGAAAAACTGATCCAGCCGCTGCGCGATTCCGGCGAAATCCGCAATACGTTCGAGAGCGCCGGCCGGAACGGCGCCTACAATGCCGGCTTCATGGTGATGACGCTGGCGGCGTGGGACGAGCGCGACCGCAGCCAGCAGCAGATCATGGCCGATATCAGCCGGCTCACCCGGCAGGTGCCGAGCGTGCGCGTCTTTCCGATGCAGCCCAACAGCCTCGGCATTCGCGGCGCCGGCAGCGGCCTGCAGTTCGCGCTGGTTGGCAACAATCGCGCAGCGCTCAGCGACGCTGCGGTGAAGATCATCGCCGAGATGCGGAAGGATGCCCGCTTCCAGTCGCCCCGGCTCTCCGTCGACCCGACGCAACCCCAGCTTTCGGTGGCCATCGACCGCGAGCGCGCTTCCGACCTCGGCATCGACATCACCGGGCTTGCCGATACTTTCCAGGCCATGCTCGACGGCAATGATGTCGTCGACGTCTACATCGCCGACCGCAGCTACGGGGTGAAGCTCGTCTCGACGACCAACCCAATCAACGATCCGACCGACCTGGAGAACATCTTCCTGAAGACGGCCGACGGCCGCTTCGTGCCGATGTCGACCATCGCCACCTTGACCGAGCGCGCCGTGCCGCCCTCGCTGACCCGCGAGCAGCAGCAGCCGTCGGTGGCGATCACCTCCAATCTCAGCGGCGATTTCGCGCTCGGCCAGGCGCTCACCCGCGCCGAGGCAATCGCCACGCCGCTCCTGCCGCCGGGCAGCCGCATCGTCCCCTTGGCCGAGGCGGCGACGCTGGGCGAGACCAACAGCGCCATGATCACCATCTTCGGCTTCTCGCTGGTCATTATCCTTTTGGTGCTCGCCGCTCAGTTCGAGAGCTTCGTCAGTGCGGTCATCATCATGGCGACGGTGCCGCTCGGTCTTGCCTGCGCGATCTTTGCCCTTTTGCTCAGCGGCACCAGCCTCAACGCCTACAGCCAGATCGGCTTGGTGCTGCTGGTCGGCGTCATGGCCAAGAACGGCATCCTGATCGTCGAGTTCGCCAATCAGTTGCGCGACCGCGGGCTCGGCGTCCGCGAGGCGATCGAGCAGGCCTCGACCATCCGGCTGCGGCCGGTGATGATGACGATGATCTGCACCGTACTCGGCGGCGTGCCGCTGGTGCTGGCGAGCGGCGCCGGCGCCGAGGCGCGCATCGCGCTCGGCTGGGTGATCGTCGGCGGGCTGGGTCTGGCCACCGTCTCGACGCTATTCCTGACGCCGGTCGCCTATCTCCTGCTCGGCCGCTTCGTGACGCCGAAGGTGGAAGAGGCATCGCGGCTGAAGCGCGAGCTCGAGGAAGCCGCCTACACCAATGTCGAGCCGGCTGAGTAGGCCCTTCCGTTTTGCAGAGAGGATGCCGTTTAACTAATTGCCTGTGAAATCCGGCAGTCGAAAATATGGATTTCTCGGATCAAAGGGATACTTTGGTTCACCCTTGCCAGTTGAAACGGCACCCGCGATCAGCACCCCCTTCGGTCCAAATTGATAGTCGATGCCGGCGCAAAGGTGGGCGAGATCCTGGTAGTTAAAACTACGCAGCGCATTACCACCTTCGAATGCGGCTGCTTTGAGTTGCTCAGGCGTGAGCGGCTCAATCATCCTATCGCGATAGGCTTTGACCTTGGCCTTATTGAGCTTGGACCACTGGCATTCGGCACCGATAACTCGCGCCAGCATGATATTTCTAACTGCGGTCGCGGCTGGATCATCCAAAGTGATCGAATATTTCTTGAGAAAATAATTCGTACTCGGGTCGTTAGTCATCGACTTGCGCCAAAAGGGCGGGAACTTGTCTGCGGCCTGGCGAAAATTGTACTTGCCATCGACACAAGGACAACCCCGACAAACCGCTGTAACCACATGGACGTAACCTCGAGCTATTCTGATTAGGGCCTTATAGACACCGTGCCATTCGGCTTGCCCAGTTCGGTAGGCACGCGCCCCATCGCGTCGGCCAGCGGGCACGACCGCTGTCACGTGGTCCGGGACTTTACCCGCGGCAGGGATGATCGTACTTCGGTTAGCCTTGTCAACGCGAGCCTTTTGCTGGGCGAGGCAAGGGCGCGCGGAGGAATTGCGATGAGCTATCTGGATGAGCTGTTTTCGGTGGCCGGCAAGACCGCGCTGGTGACCGGGGCTGCGACCGGCATCGGCCGCATGGCGGCGACCGCTTTGGTCAGGGCCGGTGCTACCGTGATGATCGCCTCGCGCAAGGGCGAGGATTGCATCAGGGTCGCCGGCGAACTGAACGGCCTCGGCGGCTCCGGCCGAGCCGAGGGCTTTGCCGGCGATGTCTCCAGCGAGGTTGGCATCGCGGCGCTGGTTGCCCAGGTCAAGGCACGGACCGAACGGCTGAATATCCTGGTCAACAATGCCGGCGTTTCCTGGGGCGCGCCGCTGGAGAGCTTCCCCTATCATGCCTGGGCCAAGGTGTTCGGCGTCAACGTCGCAGCAGTCTTCCATCTGACGCGCGAGCTCCTGCCGCTGCTCGACGCCGCCGCCAGCGATGCCGATCCGGCCCGGGTGATCAATCTGGGTTCGGTGATGGGTACGCAGCCGCTGGCGGACGACGCCTATTCATACTCTGCCTCGAAAGCCGCGGTTCACCACCTGACACGCACCTTGGCGATCGAGTTTGCCGCCCGCCACATAACCGTCAACGCTTTCGCCCCCGGCCCCTTCCAGAGCCGGATGACCGCCTTTGCCACCGCGACCGAGGACCAGGCCAAGCATGTCGGCGGCCATGTTCCGATCGGCCGTATCGGCGCGCCGGATGACATTGCCGGCGCAACGCTCTATTTGTGCAGCCGAGCCGGCAGCTATGTCACCGGCGCCATCCTGCCGATCGATGGCGGGCAGTCGGTGCAGCATGGGCTGACACTGTTCAAGGAATGAAGCCGCTCGCGTTCCGGACGGTTGAAATGGAGGACATCAGCGTGGAACCGATCAGTCTCGATGTGCTTCTGGCCAGCGTCGGCAAGGAAGTCGGCGTGTCGCCGTGGCGGGTCGTTTCGCAACGCATGATCGACCAGTTCGCCGATGCCACGGACGACCACCAGTTCATCCATTGCGATCCGGAGCGCGCCAAGCGCGAGACGCCGTTCGGCGGCACCATCGCGCATGGCTTCCTGTCGCTTTCGCTTCTGTCGGCGATGACCTTCGAGACCATGCCGCCGCTCGAAAACAGCAAGATGGGCGTCAACCATGGCTTCGATTCGCTGCGCTTCCTGGCGCCTGTGAAGACCGGCGCGCGCATCCGCACCCGTTTCGTGCTGGCCGACGTCAAGGTCAGGCCGTCGGGCTGGGTGCAGACGGCGCATGATGTGACCATCGAGATCGAGGGTTCGAAAAAGCCGGCATTGACCGCGCGCTGGCTGACGCTGACATTGATCGAGCGCCAGCCGGAAGCGGCCTGAACGGCTCAACGAGCCTCGGCGGAGATGATCTTCATGTGCCGGCCGACCTAGGGGTATCGCCAATCGGAGCGCCGCGACGCCGATTTTGCCAATGCTTGATTTGACAACGCTTTGTCCGTTTCCGTACCGCGTATATAAATTAGCCAGCCACTAACAGCCGCTAACAGAAGGCAGGCGAAAATTGCCGCTCAGCGTCCAGACACGCCGCGAGAAACAAAAGGCCGAACTGCGCTCCGAACTTGTCGATGCAGCGCACAAGCTCGTGCAGGAGGAAGGCTATGAAGGCCTCACCATCCGCAAGCTGGCCAAGCGCGTCGGCTATGCGCCAATGTCGGTCTATTCCTATTTCGCCGACAAGCAGGACATCTTGTTCGCGCTGGCCGAGGATGCGTTCGAGACCCTGGCAAAGCGTATCGAGGATCACCCGGCCGACGATCCGATCGAGGCGCTGCAAGTCGTGATGACCGAATACGCGGCCTTCGGCCTTGGCAACCCCAACGAGTATCGCACGATATTCATGACCGAAAAGGTCAAGCCGCCGGAAGGCAGGACCTTCGCCGAAATGCAAGAGGGCAACCCTTTGATGAAAGTGCTGATCAATAGGGTCGAGGCCTGCGTTGCCGCCGGCAAGCTGAAGGGCGACCCGCGCGCCATTGCCACCATGCTGTGGGCGGTTGGCCACGGCACGATCTCGCTGCTGATTACGTTTCCTTTCTATCCGTTCGGCGACCAGCAGGCGTTCGTGAAACGGATGTGCGACTTCACGCTTTCCGCGCTGGCCACCCAGGACGTGCCCCCGCTGACCGAGACGCCGGCCAACTGCTGAAGGGTTCCTTCGGTTTCGGACAGCTTTGTGTGTGCGGCACGGGTGAACGGCACCGCGTGTGCAACTCGTCGCGTGCTGGCGCGGCGCGATTCCCAACATCCACATAAAACCTTTTTAGTACATGTACGACTTCTGACTTGAACCCCGCGACTGTCGGGCGTATGTGTACGCTACATCGTACATGTACGGAAAAGATTCAGCGGTTGAACCGGAGACAGACAATGAAAAAGGCGATCTTCGCCCTCGTGGCCGTCCTGGCATTCTCGAGCGCTGCCTTCGCCGGCCAGCCCGGCAAGCCGGCCGCAGCCTGCGCCGACACCAACGTCAAGCTCGATTGCGGCGCGACCGGGTCGGTCGAAAAGACAGGCCCGGCGACCCCCAAGGGCTCGACTGAAAACAAGGATCCGCGGCTCGGCATCGACATCGATCCGTGGATCGTGCCCAGCACGTTCTGAGGTTCGAAAACAAATGGGTGGTAGGAAATCCTGACCGCCCGCTTTCGGGGCCATTTTCAGCCAGACTCCGCCGGACGGAAGTTATTTCCTGCGCTTCTTCATTCCGGCCACGATCTTGGCCTTGCCGGGCCTTGCGGGAGCGCCGGAAATCGAAGTCCCGGTGATCGACACCGGATCGCTGGCCGGAAACGTATCCTCGAGGCCTTCCTCGAGTTCCTCTTCAATATTTGAGCCTTCATGCGGCTCGTGTTCGAGAGAGCGAACGGCCGACGTCTTCTGGACTGGTGGATTCGGCGCTGATTTCGACGGCATCGACATCTCCCTCGACTTGCTCCGGCTCCGGCAAACGGTCGGGCGCAGCGAACGTTATGCCGCTGCGTCGCGGGCCGCCTCCAACAGGAAAGTAAAGACATAATCGGAAAAGGAACGCCAGCATTCAACGCGGAACGCGTCGGACGCGGTGCGCAACAGCACGATTTCGACCTTACCGAGAATGGTGCGCGACGCCGCGCCTACCGGAAAGGCGTCGAGCGACAAATCCTGCGGACAGCCTGAATTGATCGTCGCCGCCGCTGCCGGGCCGGTGACCGATATGGCAACGTTGCGATGCGAGATGCCGACCGCCGAATGCAGTACTGTCACCTCGGCGCAGTCGGCGAGCGGGTCTTTTCCCACCTCATCGATGACCAGCCATTCGTCCGGCCCAAGCCACAAGGCCGTGCGCCCGGCCTTTGCCGCCGAGGTTTTGGGTTTTTGCGGCAGGGTTACGCCGAGCGCCTTCGAAAGCGCCGCGACCGAGGCGTCCGGCGCACGCAGCGAAATGCGCTCTGCCGGTGGCAACACGGCAAGCGTGACGCCGGTTGCGGAAAGCTCCTGACCGGCGAGAGCCGGGCGGCGTTCGACTGACGGCGCAGCGGCGGCAGATTTCTTCGCGGCAGCCTTAGCCATTGAGGCGCTCCCCCTTCTCGTCGAAGAACACCATGCCGGTGACCTCCACCTCGATCGTCGCGTTGGGCATCGGCACGTAAAGCGTCTCACCCATCCGGTCGCGGCCGCCGGCAACCAGGGCCAGCGCGATCGAGCGGCCGCAATTTTCCGACCAGTAGCTGGAGGTGACATGGCCGATCATGGTCATCGGGATCGCCTGCTTCGGATCGCCGACGATTTGCGCGCCTTCTTCCAGCACCACCTTAGGATCCTTGGTCTTCAGGCCGACCAGTTGCTTGCGGCCGTTGGCGACAAGGTCCGGCCGCACCATGCCGCGAATGCCGACGAAATCGGTCTTCTTCTTGCCGACTGCCCAATCGAGACCGGCATCGTTAGGCGTTACCGTGCCGTCGGTGTCCTGGCCGACGATGATGTAGCCCTTTTCGGCACGCAGCACGTGCATCGCCTCGGTGCCGTAGGCACAGGCGCCATGCTTCTGGCCCTCGGCCCATAGCGCTTCCCAGACGGCCTGGCCGTAGTCGGCCGGCACGTTGACCTCGAAGCCGCGTTCGCCGGTGAACGACATCCGGAACAGCCTTGTCGGCACGCCGCAAATCCTGCCTTCGCGCACCGACATATGCGGCAGCGCCTCGTCCGACATGTCGATGCCTTCGACCAGCGGCCCGATGATGTCCCGAGACTTCGGTCCTTGCACGGCGATCACCGCCCACTGTTCGGTGATCGACGTCAGCCAGACATTGAGATGCGGGAACTCGGTCTGGAGGTAATCCTCCATATGGTTCATGACACGCGGCGCACCGCCCGTCGTCGTCGTCACATGGAAACGGTCGGGTGCAAGCCTGCCAACGACACCGTCGTCATAGATGAAACCGTCCTCGCGCAGCATGATGCCATAGCGGCAGCGGCCGGGCTCCAGTTTCTCCCACGGATTGGTGTAGAGCAGTTCCATGAACTTCGCCGCATCCGGCCCGACCACCTCGATCTTGCCCAGCGTCGAGGCGTCGAACAGGCCGGCCGTCTTGCGCACCGTGACACACTCACGATCGACAGCGGCGTGCATGTCCTCGCCCGACTTTGGAAAATACCAGGCGCGCTTCCACTGGCCGACATCCTCGAACACGGCACCTTGGCGCTCGGCCCAGGGGTGGATCGCCGTCTTGCGAGTCGGGTCGAAGAGCGGACCCCGCGCATGGCCGACGATCGAGCCGAAGGTCACCGGCGTGTAGGGCGCCCGGAACGTCGTCAGGCCGACTTGCGGGATCGGCTTGCCGAGCGTCTCGGCGGCGATTGCCAGACCGTGCATGTTCGAGGTCTTGCCCTGGTCGGTCGCCATGCCGTTGGTGGTGAAGCGCTTGACGTGCTCGATCGAGCGCATGCCTTCATGCACCGCCTGGCGGATGTCCTTGGCGGTGACGTCGTTCTGGAAATCGACAAAGGCCTTGACCGTCGTATCCGCCCCGGCGCCGGGCGCCGCACCCAGCATGCCGCGCGACCAGCTCTCGCTGGCGTCGACCTTCGGCCTGTTTCCCTTGGCGGTGTTGGCGCCGACATCCTTCGCCGCCTTGGCGCCCGCCGCATAGGCCTCGTCGATCGTCGCCGATAGCCCGTCCGTGCCGTTGCAGGCGCCGACGGAGACGCAGTCCTGCGCATAGGCGCCGGGCACGAAGCGCTTGATCTCGTCGTTGAAGGCAACCTTGCCGCGCGACTGCGAGAACAGATGCACCGACGGTGTCCAGCCGGCCGACATCAGGATCGCGTCAACGGGGATGGTACGTTCGCCGCCGCCATTCTTCGGCTGCACGGTCATCGATGAGACGCGCAATTTGCCGCCGGCGCGGATCACCGCGCGGCCGAAATTGACCTCGATGCCGAGCGCCCTCGCCTCGTCGATCACCGGCCCGGTCGGATTGTCGCGCAGGTCGACGATCGCCGCCACGCCGACACCGGCCTTCTTCAGGTCGATCGCCGCCGCATAGGCGGAATCATTGGCCGTATAGACGCCGACATTCCTGCCGACCGTGACGCCATAATGGTTGAGATAGGTGCGCGCCGCCGACGCCAGCATGATGCCGGGCCGGTCGTTGTCGGCAAACACCATATGCCGCTCGATGGCGCCGGTCGCCAGCACCACGCGCTTGGCACGGACCTGCCACAGCCGCTCGCGCGGCAGGTCGCGGCCGGGGTTCTGCAAATGGTCGCTGACGCGCTCGACCAGCCCGACGAAATTCTGCGCGTAATAGCCAAAGGCCGTGGTGCGGGACAGCACACGGACGTTGTCCATCGTCTTGAGCTTCGCGACCGCACTCTGCGCCCAGGCAAAGCCGTCCTGGCCATCGATCTTCGCGCCGCTCTCGAAATGCAGGCTGCCGCCGAACTCCGCCTGCTCGTCGACAAGGATGACGTGCACACCGGTCTCGGCCGCCGCCAGTGCTGCGGCAATGCCGGCCGCACCGCCACCCAGCACCAATACGTCGCAATGGGCGAAGCGCGCCGAATAATGGTCGGGGTCCGGCTGGTCGGGGGCGACGCCGAGCCCGGCCGCAGCACGGATCTTGGGCTCGTAGAAGTTTTTCCAGGCGGACTTCGGCCACATAAAGGTCTTGTAGTAGAAGCCCGCCGAAAGCAGCGGCGAGGCAATGTCGCCGAGCGCACTGACGTCGAAGGAAAGCGACGGCCAGCGGTTCTGTGACTGTGCCGCCAGCCCGTCATAAAGCTCCTGCACGGTGGCACGGACATTTGGTGTCTTCCTGGCGGAGTCGCGCTTGATCTCAACCAGCGCGTTGGGCTCTTCCGCCCCGGCGGACAGAAAGCCGCGCGGCCGGTGGTATTTGAACGAGCGGCCGACCAGATGGACGCCGTTGGCGAGCAGCGCCGAGGCCAGCGTATCGCCCTCAACACCGGCATAAGATTGGCCGTCGAAGCTGAAGCTGGTAGTCTCTGCCTGCCTGAGGCGTCCGGCGCCGGGAATGCGGAACGCTGCGATCATTTGGAGGCTCCCGGCAGCTTCGCCGGCTTGGGCTCGCCGGCCTTGTAGGTCAACAGGAAGCTGTCGCTGACGGTGTCGCGCACGGCGTTGAAGAACCGCGCACAGCCATGCATGTGCCGCCAGCGCTCATAGATGATGCCTTTGGGATTCGAGCGGATGAAGAAGAACTTTTCGAAGTCGTCATCGCTCTCGCCGGCCATGTTAGCCGAACGCGCAATATGCGCCTCGCCGGCGTTGCGGAATTCGAGTTCCGGACGCTCTTCCTCGCAATAGGGGCAGCGGATGAGAAGCATGGTTGTTCCTACAATTCGCCGGGGCCGACGCGGGCGCCGGCCGGTTGATCGCAAAGCCAGTGACCCAACATCACGAAGCGGGCCTTCATCAGTGTGCCACCGCCGCCGCCGCCGCCTCGTCGATCAGGCGGCCGGTGCGGAAGCGCTCGATGGTGAAGGGGGCGTTGATCGGGTGCGGATCGTCTTTTGCGATGGTGTGGGCAAAGACATGGCCCGAGCCGGGCGTTGCCTTGAAGCCGCCCGTGCCCCAGCCGCAATTGACATAGAGGCCGGGCACCGGCGTTTTGGCCAGGATCGGCGAGCGATCGGGCGTCACGTCGACGATGCCGCCCCAGCTCCGCAGCATCTTCATGCGCGTGAACATCGGGAACATCTCGCAGATGGCGTCGAGCGTGTGCTGGAGGATATGCAGGCCGCCGGTCTGCGAATAGGAGACATACTGGTCAGTGCCGGCGCCAATGACCAGCTCGCCCTTGTCGGACTGCGAGATATAGGCGTGCACGGTGTTCGACATCACCACGCAGGGAAATACCGGCTTGACCGGCTCGGACACCAGCGCCTGCAGCGGATAGCTTTCCAGCGGCATGCGCACGCCGGCCATGTTCATGATGACGGACGAATGGCCGGCGGCCACCACGCCCACCTTCCTGGCGCCGATGAAGCCGCGCGTCGTCTCGACGCCGGTGACCGCACCGTTCGGCGCCCGCTTGACCCCGGTGACCTCGCAATTCTGGATGATGTGGACGCCGCGCGCCGAAGCGCCGCGCGCATAGCCCCAGGCGACGGCATCGTGGCGGGCGGTGCCGCCGCGACGCTGCAGGGTCGCGCCCATCACCGGATAGCGGGCGTCGCGCGAAATGTTGAGCGGCGGGCAGAATTCCTTCGCTGCTTCCGGCGTCAGCCATTCATTGTCGATGCCGTTCAGACGGTTGGCATGGACGTGGCGTTTCAGCACCTGGATGTCATGGACATTATGGGCCAGCATCATGACGCCGCGCGGCGAATACATGACGTTGTAGTTGAGCTCCTGGCTGAGCCCGTCCCACAGTTTCAGCGCGTGGTCGTAGATGCCGGCGCTCTCGTCATAGAGATAGTTGGAGCGGATGATGGTGGTGTTGCGGCCGGTATTGCCGCCGCCGAGCCAGCCCTTTTCCAGCACCGCGACATTGGTGATGCCGTGCACCGTGGCGAGATAGTAGGCGGTGGCCAGGCCATGGCCGCCGGCGCCGACGATGATGACGTCGTACTCCTTCTTCGGCTCTGGCGAGGACCACTGTTCCTCCCAGCCCTTGTGGCCGCGCATGGCCTCGCGGGCGATGGCGAATACCGAGTATTTCTTCAACGTTCCAGCCTCGCAGATAGCGGCCGGGCATCCAATCGAGCGCCGGCGCGCGAGGTGTATCACTAGCGAAACAGCGCTGCCACCCTTGCGCTGTTTGCGACGGCGCTTGCCGTTTTGCGCCGTGCCTTCAACGGCCGCTGTTCTGAGCTTCGCCTTTTGACGGTTCAGCCGGAGCACGCTTCAGGATGGACGGCCCAATTGCATAGGTCGGCCGCAGATAACCTTGGCGGCAATCGGCAGCGATTTTACGGATTTCCGCATCATCCGACTGCTCCGCCATGGCCACGAAGCGCTCGATGATCACCTCGCGCGGCCTGATGGCCACTGCCGCAGCAAAGCGCCGCAACACCGCATCCGGATGCGCGAGCAACCGCGGCAGGTCCTTGGCGCTCGGCATGAAATAGTGACCATAAGCGTTGACCAGTGTCTTGAAAGCCGAGCCCGGACGCAGCGCAGCTGCATTTTCCACCGCAAGCCTTAGCTGCCAGCGCTCCGCAAGGCAGATGAACTGGACGACCTTCCACCGCACGCCGGCATGTTCTTCATCAAGCCGCAGCATGACACGGCCGAGAATGGCTCCATCTGCCGGCGTCGTGCATCCCAGAAGCGCCTCGATTGCGTCGAACCTGATCCGCACAACTTTGCTGTCGAGCAGATCGGCGATCTCCGCGACAACGCAATTCATGTTGAAGCTTAGCCTGGGGCTGATCTCGGCCACCAAAAAAGCGGCGGCGGCCTGAGTATGAAGGTTGCCGGACGTCAGCAGCGGCCGAAGGTTTTCAAGGGGAAAGCCTTTGTGAAATTCCGATTGAAGAGCGAACGTCAACTCGCTGTCGCCCTCATAGCCGGGCTCCAGCAACTTGCTCATCATGTCTTGGGGGGTCATTGGAATGGGTGGCGCGTCCACCCGCAATGTTGAATGACGGCTTTGGTAGCTTGGCGTCCGCCCGGCGTCAAGAAATCTTGACAGATGCCTTCGCACGTATCGGGTGGCTCGCCCTGCCCCGGACTGCGATCACCATCCCGATTGCCGGCGACGCTGGCGCGAAGAAAGGGATGAAAACAATGCTCGCACTCGCTAACAAGGTCGCCATCGTCACTGGCGCCAGTTCCGGCATCGGCCACGCCACGGCAAAGCTCTTTGCCGAGGAAGGCGCCAAGGTGGTCGTCGCTGCCCGTCGCCAGGCAGAGCTGGACGCGCTCGTCACTGAAATCGAGGAGGCCGATGGCACGGCCATTGCTCTTGCCGGCGACGTCCGCGACGAGGCCTATGCCAAGGCCCTTGTCGATCTTGCGGTGGGCCGGTTCGGCGGGCTGGATATCGCCTTCAACAACGCCGGCTCGGTCGGCAAGATGGGTTCGATTTCGGGGTTGTCGCTGGAGGGCTGGCGAGAGACGCTTGACACCAACCTGACCAGCGCATTTCTCGGCGCGAAACATCAGGTGCCGGCGATGGTCGATCGCGGCGGCGGATCGCTGATCTTCACCTCTACCTTCGTCGGCCATACCGTCGGCATGCCCGGCATGACCAGTTACGCCGCAAGCAAGGCCGGGCTGATCGGATTGACGCAGGTGCTTGCCGCCGAATACGGCGCGATAGGCGTACGGGTCAACGCGCTGCTGCCGGGCGGCACCGATACGCCTTCGGCAACATTCAAGACACCTGAATCGCGAGCCTTCGTCGAAAACCTGCATGCCTTGAAGCGCGTGGCGGAGCCCGAAGAGATCGCCCGCTCGGCGCTCTATCTTGCTTCCGACGCATCGAGCTTCACCACCGGAACCGCGCTGTTTGCCGATGGCGGTGTTTCGATCAGCCGGACGTGAGGCGTTTTCCCGTCGGCGAACAATGGAACGCGGCATGTTGCAAAACCGGCCTTGCTTTCTTGGCGCGATTTAGCGATTGCGTTTTCTGTTCGAAGAATGCTGTCGAAGACGGGCCTAAAACATGCTGCTGATCAGGACCTACATCGCTGCTAGCACAATCGAGGGTGTCGGCGTATTCGCCGCCGAGCCGATCAGGAAGGGAGCGTCGATCTGGCAGCTCGATCCTGACTTCGACCGGTTGATCCCGACGGAAAAATATAAGGCCGCGCCGCCGCATCTCAGGGAATTGCTCGACAGATATGCCTATCCAAGCCCGGACCGGCCCGGATTCATGGTCTATGAAGTCGACAATGGGCGCTTCATGAACCATTCCGAAAGGCCGAACACCGATTTTTCGCAATATGGCGGGGCAACCGCGATCCGCGACATTGCGGCGGGCGAAGAAATAACGTGCGACTACGGCGAATTCTTCGAGGATTTCGAGCGGCTTCATCTGGCCACGGCGAGAGCCTGTCGCCAATTGCTCTGTTGCGAATCAAACGACCCGGAGCGATGATCGGCTCCGGGCCATGTTTCCAACCCCAGCTTAGTTCCGGTGGGCGTGCGGCTCGTCGGTGTGGCGGCCGTCATATTGTAGGTCCAACTCGCGAATCGCCTCCTTGCCTTTCTTCGGATCGACAAGCCTAAGAAGCGCGTCGATCTTGGCCTCCATCCGGTCGGTACTCTCCTTCGATTGCGGCGAACCGACGAAGAGCAGGAACGCCAGGCCGCCGACCTGCCAGAGCAGTTGCAGGAATTCGGACTGCCAGTTCTCAAGCGTGTCGCGGCTCATCTCGATCAGATAGCCGCCGAATTCGGGCGGTTGGCCGAGCGCTTGCTGCTCGTCGAGATAGGCGAACCAGCCGAAAACCCAGTGACCGACGATCGAGATGATGAAGAAGCCGAGGGTAATCCAGGCATAACTGTAGGCCCGCCACACCGAAGGCGGCGTCATCTTGGCCGCCGGCCTGTTCTCCTCATCGTTTGGCATTGTCGCTGTCCGACTCCGAGCGAGCCAGGAACTGCTCCGTAGTCGCGGGCAGCTTGTTTTTCAGCCACTCGGCCATCGCCTCCTCCTCACGCAGGTTTTGTTCGCAGGCCCGGGCGACTTCTGTTTCGCCAAGGGATTCGGCGGCTGCGATGAGGATCGTGTATGAGGCGATTTCCATATGTTCGAATGTGTAGCTCGCGAGTGAGCCTTTCATCACCTCGTCGCCGGCGAAGACGCCGCTTAGGGACTGCGCCATGGCCAACAGCTTGCCGCCCGCGTCCTTCAGCGTGGACGTATCTTCGCCCAATTGTTCCAGGCAGGTTCTGAGGCGTGCGGCTTGCCCTTTCGTCTCGTCGACGTGCAGGTTAATGCGCTCACGGAGTTCGGGATAACTCTCCAGCCGGCTCAGCTGGCCGTTCAGCATGGTTTCGGCCTGCTCCTCCATCGCATGCGCGTCCCTGAGCCACTGGACGAGCCATTCACGGGTCTCTGACATCGGTTTTCTCCTGTGTTTGCCTATGCGAAACAACCATGGGGAACGAGGTTTGTTCCTTCGTTGATAGAGCCAGGCTGACCGTTTGTCGGATTGGGCAGCAGGATTATAGGTGGCGGAGAAAACGCCAACAATCGCTCATCGGTGCGGAGAGCCCCCCGAACAGGCGAATCTACTACCAGAGGTCGTAATTCCTTGCTTTCTGACGGCAGTTATGCTATTGATTTGCACGTGGTGCTGATTTGCGCCGACGACCCGCCGCCGAGGCGGGTTTTTCGTTTCGCCAGTGGACAGAGCGGCACGATTCTGCTATCAGCCGCCACAATTCGTGGTGTAGACCGCCGCGGAGGCAAGCGACTATGGCCACTTGCCTGTTGTTAACAAACCCGAAAGACAGGATTGCCCGTGCAGGTACTCGTCCGCGACAACAATGTTGATCAGGCGCTTCGCGCGCTCAAGAAAAAGATGCAGCGCGAAGGCATCTTCCGCGAAATGAAGATGCGCGGACATTATGAGAAGCCTTCCGAGAAGCGCGCCCGCGAAAAGGCGGAAGCCGTTCGCCGCGCCCGCAAGCTGGCCCGCAAGCGCGCCCAGCGCGAGGGTCTGCTGCCGATGACGCCGCGTCCGGTGGCGGCTGGTGCTGCTGGTGCAGGTGCTCCGCGTCCGCCGCGGTTCTGACGCCAATTTTTCGTCCTTTTCGAAGGATACCCAGGGTGGCGCGATGCGTAATCGCCGCCACCTTTTTGTTGAATTCGACCAGTTCGGAGAGGGCCGGTTCGGAGACGGAACAGACCTGACGGCGCGGCGGGCAGTGAGGACAGAGCAGATATGAACGCAACAAGCGTGGAGCGCAGAACCGCAATGCGCGGCTTCGCCCTGACGGCAGCCCTGCTTTCCGGCTTGGCGCTCGCCGGCTGCCAGACAGCCCCGACCGGCGAATTCACCAACATCGACAAGGCACAAGGGTCGGCCGAGAACATCTCCTCGCTGTCGGCGGTTATCCAGCGCAGTCCCCAGGATCCCGAAGGCTACAATGTGCGCGGCTCCGCCTATGGCCGCGGCGGCCAGTATCAGGCGGCGCTCAAGGACTTCGACACCGCCATCCAGCTCAATCCGAATTTCTACCAGGCCTATTCGAACCGCGCTCTCATCCAGCGCTTCCTCGGCGACCAGGCGGCCGCGCTTGCCGACTACAACCGCTCGATCCAGATCAATCCCGACTATGACGCCGCCTATATCGGCCGCGGCAACCTCTACCGCAAAGCCGGCCGCATCCAGGAAGCTTTCAACGATTTCCAGAAGGCGATCCAACTCGACACGACAGACGCCCGCGCCTACCACAATCGCGGCCTGATCTACCAGAGCCAGGGCCAGCACGCTTTCGCCATCGAGGATTTCTCGACCGCCATCTCGCTGGCGCCGGACGCCGCCGACCCCTACAATGGCCGCGGCCTCTCCTACCTCGCCATGAACGACGAGGACAATGCCTTCGCCGACATCAACATGGCGATCAAGCTCGACGGCAAGAATGCCGAGGCCTGGTCCAACCAGGCGCTGATCTACGAGCGGCGCGGCGACAAGGCCAAGGCGGCAAAATCCTACCGCGAGGCAGTGCGCCTCAACCCCACCTACCAGCCGGCCAAGGACGGCCTGGCGCGCACCAGCACCGGCTGACCGACGGCAGCGTTGGGCCTGATATGGCAGGCCTGCCGTTTGGCATGGCTTCGAAACCTTCAATGACTGTGCATTGACCCCCGCCTTGATCGCGCCAAGTTTTCGGCGGAACGCTCGGGATGTTCAGCCGTTGTTCAAGGCTATTCGCGAAAAGGACCCCTCCCATGATCAAGAAACTCGCCTGTGCCGCCGCCCTCGCCGCCACGGTGCTCGCTGCCCCTGCCAGCGCGGGCAGACTGGAGCTCGGCGTGCTCGACTGCACCATCGACGGCGGCACCGGCTACATCGTCACATCCAACAAGGGCGTGGCCTGCACCTTTCGCCCTCATCATGGCGGTCCCCCCGAAGCCTATACCGGGGTCATTTCCAAGCTCGGCGTCGACGTCGGCAGGACGCACCAGGGCGAATTGATATGGGCGGTTCTGGCGGCCACCCGCGACAGTAATTCCGGCGATCTTGCCGGCAGCTATTATGGCGTCAACGCCGAGGCCAGCCTGGTGACTGGCGGCGGCGCCAACCTTCTGGTCGGCGGACTGAACAGCGCGTTCTCCCTGCAGCCTCTGAACGTACAGGCGCAGACCGGTGTCAACCTGGCAGTCGCCGTCACGTCACTGGAGCTGATCCACTCGTTCAAATAAGCGTGCCATAGCGAGGCTCTGCGGCGCGGAACAGGATTGGACTGTTCCGCGCCGCATGATTTTTGGAAAACCGCCATGCCAAGGATGATCATCGCTGACGCCATGATCGCCAATCTTCGATCACCCTGACTTCCCGCCAGCATCTCGGCGCACCCGCAAAAACCGCTTGAACTCAACTGCGGTTGAGGTTTTACAACCCGCCCCCGAAGCGCCGCGTGCTTGTTGGAATCGAAGAGCGCTCCACCATTTTTAATCGGCGTATAAGGAAGTTTAGGAGGGCGGGGTGACGGAAACCAGCACAAACAGGGTCGACTGGCGCGCGCTGTGGGCGAGCGGCGATCTGGCGCGCTTCTGCTTCATCAGCCTCGGCATCCTGCTGCACGCCACCAACGAAACCATGGTGGCAACGGTGATGCCAGCTATGGTCGGCGAACTCGCCGGCGTTCAGCTTGTCGGCTGGTCGCTGGCGATCTACGAGCTCGGCGCCATCGTCGCAGGCGCTGCCGCCGGACGGCTGGTGTGCTATGTCGCGCTGCGCACCAACATGATAGTCGCCGCCCTGCTCTATGCCGCCGGCGCCCTGGTCTGCGCCATCGCGCCCTCCATGCCGCTGTTCCTGGCCGGGCGCTTGATCGAGGGTTTTGGCGGCGGCGCGCTGGTGTCGCTGGCCTTCGTCTCGGTCGAGCGACTGTTTCCACGTGCCATCTGGCCGCAGCTTTTCGGCGTCATGTCGGCGATCTGGGGCGTCGCCGCCTTCAGCGGACCGGTGCTCGGTGCGTTGATGACCGAGCTGCTCTCCTGGCGTTGGGCTTTCGGCGTCTTCACGGTCGGCGGCACGGCCATGGCGCTGGCGAGCTTTATCGTGCTCGACACGCCTGAGGCAACCAGGCCACAGGCGATCACTGGAACGGCGCCGCCCTTCCCCTTTGCCTCGCTCGGCTGCTTGGCCGTCAGCGTCGTGCTGATTGCCACGGCTGGGGTCGACATTGCCCTGCTGCGTTCCTCTCTACTGCTGGTCCTCGGACTGATCGGGCTTGCGCTGTTCATCCTCATCGACGCGCTGAAGCCGGGCTCGCGGCTGTTTCCGTCGCGGCTGTTCTCATGGCGCACGCCGCTCGGCGCAGGCATGACCATGGTCGCCGCCTTTTCGGTGGCGACCTGTTCCTTCGCCGTCTACGGGCCGCTGCTTCTGACCAGCCTGCACGGCATTCCGATCCTGACCACCGGCTATATCATCGCCGCCGAATCGATCGCCTGGTCGATCCTGTCGATCCTCGTCGCCAATGCGCCGCCGGAACGCGAGAGGCTGATCATCACCGGCGGCGCACTGATGATAGCGGCCGGCATCGCCGGCTTCGCCTACGCCGTGCCGGCGGGTTCGATTCCGCTGATCCTGTTTTGCGCCTTGCTGCAGGGCGGCGGCTTCGGCATTGCCTGGCCCTTCGTCACACGCGTGATCGTGGCATCGGCTAGGGATGGTGAGCAGACGATCGCCTCCGCCGCCGTGCCGACCATGCAGCGCATTGGCTATGCGGTGGGTGCCGCACTGACCGGCATCGTCGCCAATGCCAGCGGTTTTTCCGAAGGCCTGAACCGTGAGGCGGCGGCAAATGTCGCCACCTGGCTGTTTCTCGCCTTCGTGCCACTCGGGATTCTGGGATGCCTCGCCGCCCTCAGGATCTCGGGACCGGCAGCCCGGCCACAGGAAGCGACGAGCTAGACAGTAATCGTCTTAAGCCGTTCGGCGATCAAGGCGGCGAGCCGCGTCGCCACCTCGTCCTTGCTCATCTCAGGCCATTCCTCGACACCGGCCTTCGAGACAATCCGCACTCGGTTGCGATCGCCGCCCATCACCCCGCTTTCGGGGGACACGTCGTTGGCGACGATGAAATCGGCGCCCTTCTTCCTGAGCTTGGCCTCGGCGTTCCTGACCAGATCCTGCGTCTCGGCGGCAAAGCCGACGACCAGGCTGGGCCGCTTCCTGTGATGACCGACACCGGCAAGAATATCAGGGTTTTCGATCATCTGCAGCGCCGGCGGCCCCTCGCCCGCCACCTTCTTGATCTTCTCGCCGGCCGAAGTCTCGCTGCGCCAGTCGGCGACCGCCGCGACGAACACCGCCGCGTCGGCCGGCAGCAGCTGTTCGACCGCTTCCCTCATCTGGTTCGCGGTTTCGACATGCAGCGTGGTGACGTCAGCCGGATCGGCAATACCGACCGGACCGGAGACGAGGTGCACATCGGCGCCCAGCCTAGCCAGCGCCGCCGCGATGGCATGGCCCTGCTTGCCGGACGAGCGATTGGCGATGTAGCGCACCGGGTCGATCGGCTCATGCGTCGGACCTGAGGTGACGATGATCTTTCTGCCTGCGAGCGGCTTCGGACTGATATCGAGCAGCGCCTCGATCGCGGCGACGATCTCCAGCGGCTCGGCCATGCGGCCTTCGCCCGCCTCGTTGCTCTCGGCCATCTCGCCCTTCGCCGGGCCGACGAATGCGACGGCGTCCTTCTGCAACGTCGCTCGGTTGCGCCGGGTCGCCGGATGCGACCACATTTTCGGGTTCATGGCGGGCGCCATCAGCACCGGCTTGTCGGTCGCAATGAGCACGGTGGAGGCAAGATCGTTGGCGTGGCCGTTGGCAAGCTTCGCCATCAGGTCGGCGGTGGCCGGCGCCACGACCACAAGGTCGGCCTCGCGCGACAGGCGGATGTGGCCGACATCGTGTTCGTCATTGCGGTCGAACAATTCGGTGAAGACGTGGTCGGCAGAGAGGGCCCCGGCCGACAGTGTGGTGACGAATTCCTGCGCTGCAGCGGTCATCACCACCCGCACGGCGGCGCCCCGCTCACGCAGCCGGCGGATTAGGTCGAGCGCCTTGTAGGCGGCGATGCCACCGCCGATGATGAGCAGGATGCGCTTGCCGGAGAGGGTCATGCCCGAGGCCAGCTCTTTGTCCAATGTCATGCCGGCCTCAGAGCCGGTTCGATATCGGTATGGATGAAATCATTGCCCTTGAAAAGCAGCGGGAGGTTTCGCGTCTTGGCCAAGGCGTAGGCGAAGCAGTCGCCCATGTTGAGATCAGCACGATGGCGAGATCCACGACCATAACGAGAGTAGGCAAGCCGTGCGACTTCAAGCTGCGCCAAATCAAAAGGAACTACTGTCAACTCAAGACGGTCGATAAGCATTTGGAACTCGCTAGCGTTGACGCTACCGCTTGATCGGCTCGCTACACAATGCGCCTCCAGCAGCGTCGCAGTGCTTATCAGTGCAGCAGGTGAGGTTCCGAAAATATCGACGAACGCAGCCGCATCCGGCTCTGCGCCAATGATTGCGATCAATGCCGACGTATCGACTGCGACTGTCACAGAAGTCCCTCGTCCCACATATGATCAGTGAGCGCCTTGAGGTCAAAAGGACGTTCCAACTTCCGTCCGAGCGCCAAAATTTCTTCACGTGACGCCTTCAGCCGCCACGCCCCATTCTCAAGCTTGGTTTTCGGGATCGCCACCTCACGCAAGGCATCCCGCGCTTCCTGCTCCATCGAAACGCCACGCGCGGCAGCGCGCTCGCGAAGCACCTGCTTTACGCTTTCGTCAAGATTGCGGATTGTTATCGTGCTCATGGCTACGCTCCTTGCCCTTAACATAGGCAATAAGCGGCATGACTGCAATGACAGCACTGCTGTCATTGCTTGCATTCAGAGCAGCTTCCACGCAATGGTGACCATTGCCAGCGCGATCACCCACAGCGCCAGCCGGCCGGAGCGGGTGTAGCGCGCCTCGGCCTTGCCGATGGCGCGCGCCGTCCTTTCATCGAAACGCAGCCCGTGTTCGGCCATCAAATCGATCTCGCGCGACAGCCGCTCGGTGCGGGCGGCGAGGTCGGGCGCCTGGCGGGCCAGCGCCAGCAGCGCGCTGGCGCCGTCACGTGCGTCGGCCAGCAGAGCACGCGGGCCGAGATTGCCCGATATCCAGCCGCCGACCACCGGCTCGGACGTCTTCCACATGTTGAAGGCCGGGTCGAGGGTGCGGGCGACGCCTTCGACCACCACCATGGTCTTCTGCAGCAGCACCAGCTCGGAGCGCGTCGCCATGTCGAAGAGATCGGTCACCTCGAACAGAAGCGCCAAGAGCTTGGCCATCGAGATGGTTTCAGCTGGCTGGTCGTGGATCGGCTCGCCGATCGCCCGGATCGCCTGGCCGAATGCCGCGACATTATGCTGGCGCGGCACGTAGCCGGCCTCGAAATGCACTTCGGCGACGCGCAGATAGTCACGGGTGATGAAGCCGTAGAGAATTTCGGCGAGGAACCGGCGCTCCTTCTTGCCGAGCCGGCCGGCAATGCCGAGATCGACAGCGACGATGGTGCCATCGGGCTCGACGAACAGGTTACCCGGGTGCATGTCGGCGTGGAAGAAACCGTCACGCAGTGTGTGGCGCAGGAACGACTGGACCAGGTTGACGGCGATCGCCTTCAGGTCATGGCCGGCGGCAGCGAGGCCGGCAATGTCGTTCATCTTGATGCCGTCGACCCATTCCATGGTCAGTACGTCACGGCCAGTACGTTCCCAGTCGACGGACGGGACGCGAAAGCCGGGATCGTCTTTGGTGTTCTCGCCGAGTTCCGAAAGCGCTGCCGCCTCGAGCCGCAGATCCATTTCGATCTTGGTGGTCTGCGCCAGCGTCTGGGTCACTTCGACCGGACGCAGCCGGCGCGACGACGGAATGTATTTTTCCTGGAGACGGGCGGCGAGGAAATAGCTTTCGAGATCGCGAAAGAAACGGCGTCGCACGCCCGGCCGGATGACCTTCACCGCCACCCGCGAACCGACGCCGTCCTGCAGGGTTTCGGCGATATGGACCTGAGCGATCGACGCGGCGGCGACGGCCTCGCCGAAACTGGCGTAGAGCTCGCCGACCTTGCGCCCGAGCGAAGCCTCTATCGCAGCTATGGCCTCGGCCTGCGGAAAGGTCTGCATCTTGTCCTGCAGCATGGCGAGATCGAGCGCTATGTCGTTGCCGACGACATCGGGCCGCGTCGCCAGGAACTGGCCGAGCTTGACATAGGATGGGCCGAGCCGGACGACGGCCTTGGCCAGCCGGTCGCCACGCTCATAGGCAAGCGCGCGGCGGCGGGTCAACAGCCGCGCCATCCGCCAGCCGAGTTTCGGCAGACCGAAGAGCTCGTCGCCCGGCAGCGCCGCGACTACGCCTTCGCGGACTAGCACCCAGCCGGCCCGCACGAGCCTGAAACCAGCGCCGACACTGCTCATGACTGCGCTCGCCTCAAAGCTTCCAGCCCGAATGAAGCGCAGCTATGCCGCCGGAATAATTGCGAAAAGAAGCGCGGTCGAAGCCGGCGCGGGAAATCATCGCCGCAAAATTCTGCTGATTGGGAAATTTGCGGATCGATTCGACCAAGTAGGAATAGGGCTCGCCGTCGCCGGTCACCGCCTTGCCGATCCTGGGGATGGCGTTGAACGACCACGCCTCATAGGCCTTGTCGAGCAGCGGCATGTCGACCTCGGAAAATTCGAGGCAGAGGAAGCGCCCGCCGGGCTTCAGCACGCGATAGGCTTCCGCAAGCGCCACATCGATGCGCGGCACGTTGCGAATGCCGAAAGCGATCGTGTAGGCGTCGAATGTGGCCTCAGTGAAAGGCAGCTCCTCGGCATTGGCTTCGACGAAATCGGTGTTTGCCGTCAGGCCCTTTTTCTCGGCCCGGTCGCGGCCGACGGCGAGCATCGAGCCGTTGATGTCGAGAACCGTGGCATGGGCGTTCCTGCCGCTCGCCTCGACGATTCGGAAGGCGATGTCGCCGGTGCCGCCGGCAACGTCGAGAACGCTCCAGCCCGCTCGTTTCGGTGGATTGAGCCATGTGACCATGGCGTCCTTCCACAGCCTGTGCAGCCCGGCCGACATCAGGTCGTTCATCAGATCGTAGCGGTTCGCGACCTTGTGGAAAACGTCATTGACCAGGGACTGCTTCTCGCCTGCCCCTACACGCTTGAAACCATAGGACGTTTCCATGCCGCCAACGGCCGTGGTTCTCTCAACCGACATTATTTTTGATCCGCCATAAAACCGGCGGGACCATAGCCGATCGATGGTGCCGACGCTATTGTTTAAGGCGCGGTGTTCGGCCGCGCTTCTCGGTCGTGAAATCGTACTTATGTCGACGAGCTGGAGACCTGACGGGATGATTGCATGCCTTTGAAAGCGGAACTGCACTGCCATATCGAAGGGGCAGCGGCGCCCGAACTCGTCATCCGCCAGGCGCAGAAATACGGCAAGGACACCTCGCGCTACATTCAGAATGGCTCTTTCGTCTGGCACGATTTCACCTCATTCCTCGCTGCCTATGACTTCTCCTCCGACCTGTTCCGCACGGAGGAGGACTATGCCCGGCTGGCCGATCATTACCTGACCAGCCTCGCCCGCGACGGCGCCATCTATTCCGAGATCTTCACCTCGCCGGAACACGCCGGCAAGGCCGGCCTGTCGCCCAAGGCCTATACGGACGCGCTCGGCGAAGGCATCGCGCGCGCCAAGGCCAAGACCGGCATCGAGGGCCGCATGATCGTCACCGGGGTGCGCAATACCGGCGTCGAATCGATCGAGCAGGCGGCGCGATTCGCGGCCCGCTGCGGGCATCCGCTGGTCACCGGCTTCGGCGTCGCCGGCGACGAGCGGATGGGCGATCTGGAGGATTATTTCAGGGCCTTCGAAATCGCGCGGGAGGCCGGCCTCGGCATCACCGTCCATGCCGGCGAACTGATGGGCTGGGAGAGCGTCGAGGCCGCACTCGATCACATCCGCCCCGCCCGCATCGGCCATGGCGTGCGCGCCGTCGAGAACCCCGACATTGTCCGGCGCATCGCCGACGAAGGCGTCGTACTCGAATGCTGTCCCAGTTCCAACGTCGCGCTGAAGGTCTTCGGCAGTTTCGCCGATCACCCTTTTCCGGCACTGCAGGCGGCAGGCTGCAAGGTGACGCTAAACTCCGACGATCCGCCCTATTTCTGGACGTCGCTGAAGCGGGAATACGACATTGCCGCCGAGCATTTTTCGATGAACGACAAGGCGCTCGCCGCCGTCACCAGAACCGCCATCGAGGCCGCCTTCGTCGACAAGAAGACCAGGACAGCGCTTCTCACCCGCCTCAACAGCGCCGCCCGCTAACTCTCTTTTTCGGCAAAAGCTGTGGTCGGCGGCGGCAGGCGGTTCCTTGGCCGGCGCATTGTCGCTAGGGTTCGCGTAGGCAGCCGGGATTTCAGGAGAATACCATGCAGGGCGTCACCGTCGTCGACCACCCGCTTGTCCAGCACAAGCTGACCATCATGCGCAAGAAGGAAACCTCGACGGCCGGCTTCCGGCGGCTGCTGCGCGAGATCTCGCTGCTTCTCGGCTACGAGGTCACTCGCAATCTCGAGCTGACGACGACGACGATCGAAACGCCGATCGAGACGATGGAAGCGCCGACGCTGGAAGGCAAGAAGCTGGTCTTCGCCTCGGTGCTGCGCGCCGGCAACGGCTTGCTCGAAGGCCTGCTCGACCTGGTGCCGGCGGCGCGCGTCGCCCATATCGGTCTCTACCGTGACCACGAAACGCTGGAAGCGGTCGAGTATTTCTTCAAGGCGCCGAGCGATCTCGCCGACCGGCTGGTGATCGTCGTCGATCCGATGCTGGCGACCGCCAATTCGGCGATCGCGGCGATCGACAAGCTGAAAGGACGCGGCGCCACCAACATCCGCTTCCTCTGCCTGCTGGCGGCGCCAGAGGGCCTGGAACGCTTCATCAAGGCGCATCCCGATGTTCCGGTCTTCACCGCTTCCATCGACCGCCAGCTCAACGAGAAGGGCTATATCATGCCGGGCCTCGGCGACGCCGGCGACCGCATGTACGGGACCAAATGACTGTGCCACTCGTTTACCGATCGTTTACGCAAACGGCCGCTTTCCGCATCTGTTAAAGCGGCAAACACCATGTCGCGATAAGCATGGGCCTTCACGAAGGCCGGTCCATGCTGCGCAATCTTATCATCCTTGGCATGCTCGCCGTAGCATCGGCGTCGTTCCCGATCCTCTATCAGTCGAATCCGCAGATGCTCGATGGCCTGCTGAAATCGGCGGTCGGGACCAGGCCGACAGTCGAAACGCAAACGGATCTGAACCTGGCCACGATTCCGGACAGACCGGCGACGCCGCGGCCGCTCGGCCGCAAGGTCGTGGTCGCCGCTGACGTGCGCGGGCATTTCACGTCGGCGTTCAGGCTCAACGGTCGAACGGTCGACGGCATGATCGACACCGGCGCGACGCTCGTCGCCATCAACAGTTCGACGGCGCGCAGGATTGGCATCTCGCTGAACGTGTCCGACTTCAAACACGAGGTAAACACCGCCAACGGCGCGATCAGGGCTGCCCTGGTGACCATCGATCGGCTGCAGATCGGCAAGATCACGGTCGACGGCGTCCAGGCGGTGGTGCTCGACGACAAGGCCCTGCGCACCAACCTGATCGGTCTGAGCTTTCTCCAGCGGCTTGAAAAGTACCAGGTCGAGAACGGCGCGCTGCTGCTCGTCCAGTGAAGCAAGATCCCGGAAAAGTGGAAACCGGTTCTCGGAACGATCATCGTCCAACAAGAAGGTAGAGCCTTGCTGACCGGATCACCCGCGCGGCAGGATCCGCCGGATGACGGTTTTTTCCGCAGGCGGCTTCGAAGCACCGATCGCATAGGCCGAAAGCACGGCGGCCGCGGCCGCTTCGGCATCCGCGGGATTGCGGGCATGGACCAGCGCCAGCGCCTCACCGGGGCGCACCTCCGCGCCGACCGGCAACAGCCGGGTGATGCCGACCGCATGATCGATCCTGTCGTCCGGCCGTATGCGCCCCCCGCCAAGCCCGACGACGGCGAGCCCGATGTCGCGGGTCGCGATGCCGGTGACGAAGCCGTGTTCGGTCGCCTTGACCGCAAATTCAGTCGCCGCCTTCGGCAGGTATTTTTCCGGATTCTCGACGAAATCTGCGGGGCCGCCGAGCGCCGCCACCATGCGCGCGAAGACGGCGGCGGCACCGCCGCCGGCAAGCGTCTCGGCGGCGCGCCGCATGCCGTCCTGGTTGGACGACACCAGCCCGGCAGACTGCAGCATGTCTGCGGCCAGAGCCAGCGTCACATCCTCCAGGCGCCGGTCGCGGAAGCGGCCGGTGAGAAAATCGACGGCGTTGCGCACCTCGACCGCGTTGCCGGCTGCCGACGCCAGCGGCTCGTTCATGCCGGTGACCAGTGCTGAGGTCTTCAGTCCTGCGCCATTGGCGACTTCTACCAGGCTGTTCGCCAGCGTTGTTGCGTCGCGCGACTTTTCCATGAAGGCGCCGTTGCCGACCTTTACGTCGAGCACCAGCGACTGCAGGCCGGCGGCCAGCTTCTTCGACAGGATCGAGGCGGTGATCAGCGGCACCGATTCGACGGTTCCCGTCACGTCGCGGATCGCATAGAGCCGGCGGTCGGCGGGCGCGAGATCGGCGGTCTGGCCGATGATGGCGCAGCCGGCTTCGAGCACCGCCTTGCGGAAGCCCGCCACATCCGGCTGGCTGATATAGCCGGGGATGGCATCCATCTTGTCCAGCGTGCCGCCGGTATGGCCGAGACCACGGCCGGAAATCATCGGCACATAAGCGCCACAGGCGGCGACGATCGGCGCCACCATCAGCGAGACATTGTCGCCGACGCCGCCTGTCGAATGTTTGTCGGTGACTGGGCCCGGCAGGTTCGACCAATCGAGCACGTCGCCGGAGTCGCGCATGGCCAGCGTCAGCGCCACCGCCTCGTCGCGGCTCATGCCGTTGAAGAACACCGCCATGGCGAAGGCCCCGACCTGCCCGTCCGAGACGGCGCCTGCGGTCACGCCTTCGATGAAGCTGGCGATCTCCTGCGTCGACAGCTTGTGGCCGTCGCGCTTGCTGCGGATGATTTCCTGGGGAAGCATCAGGCCGGGACCTTACGCTCCGGCAAGCCATCCTGGAACACACGCTGGAGGATCGTCGCCAGACGCGCGCCGCCAACCGGCGCCATGTCCTTGGTCTCCTGGTGCGAAAGCTCCGCCCCGGTCATCCCTGCTGCAAGGTTGGTGATGACCGAGCAGGCGGCGACCCGCAAGCCGAGGAAGCGGGCGAGAATGACCTCCGGCACGGTCGACATGCCGACGGCGTTGGCGCCCATGACGCGCGCCATGCGGATCTCGGCGGGTGTCTCGAAGCATGGCCCGGAAAACCACATATAGACGCCCTTGTGCAGGGCGGTAGCCGTCGCCTTCGCCGCCGTCTCGATCGCCGCGCGAAGGCCGGCATCATAGGCTTCGGTCAGGCCGACGAAGCGGCGGTCGCTTGGCTCGCCGATTAGCGGGTTGGAGCCCGAGAAATTGATGTGGTCGGTGATCAGCATCACCGAGCCTGGCCCCATGTCCGGATCGACCGAGCCAGCGGCGTTGGTGAGGATCAGGTTCGAAATGCCGAGGCCGGCGAGCACCTCCAGCGCCGGCCGCATCGCAGCCGCGTTGCCGTGCTCGTAGTAGTGAGCGCGGCCGGACAGCATCAACACTGGTGTGCCGGCGAAATGTCCCGCCACCACCTCGCCGGCATGGCCGGTAACGCCGCTTCTGGGAAAGCCCGGCAATTCGGCATAGGAAATGCGGACAGCGTCCTCGACCTCTTCGACAAGCCCGCCAAGACCCGAACCCAGCACCAGCGCGGTTGCGGGCGCCAGCCCGTCCAGCCTTTCGACGAGACGATCAAGCGCCTCCTTCATTTCAACCAGCTCTTCATTTCAACCAGCTCTTCATTTCAACCAGCTCTTCATTTCAACATGTCGCCCTGGAAGCCGTAGGGCAGCATGTCGCCCATGGTCACGGTCTCGACCACGCCGCCACTGTCGCAGAGATAGAGTTTGGTTTCCGGCCGGCAAAATTCGGCCAGCCGCTGCCGGCAGCCGCCGCAGGGTGAGCATTTCGCCGTGCGCTCGGCGATCACCGCGATTTCCGTTATCCTGCCGCCGCCGGCCATGATGTAGTGGCCGAGCGCGGTGGTTTCGGCGCACCAGCCTTCCGGATAGGACGCGACCTCGATGTTGGCGCCGGTAAAGACGCGGCCGTCCTCGGTGCGCAGTGCCGCCCCGACCGGAAACTTCGAATAGGGCGCATAGGCCTTGGCCATGGCCGCCTTGGCCGCTTCGAACAGATCATGCGACATTTAGTTTTTCCCTCGCATGATCTTGTCCGAAAAACGGGTTCCACTTTTCGAAGTCATGCTCATATTTTCCTTTTTCGCATGGCCCGATCCGAAAACCGGCTTCCACTTTTCGCGGCCATGCTCAGCGTTCTTTGACATAGGGCACGCCGCCGGCCCGCGGCGGGATCGCCTTGCCGATGAAGCCGGCGAGCAGGATGACGGTGAGGATATAGGGCAGCGCCTGCATGAGTTGCACCGGCACTTTGCCGATCAGCGGCAGCGGCGTGCCCTGCAGCCGGATCGACAGCGCGTCGAGGAAGCCGAACAACAGGCAGGCGAACATGGCATTGACCGGCTTCCATTTGGCGAAGATCAGTGCGGCAAGCGCGATGTAACCCTTGCCGGCGGTCATATCCTTCACGAAGCCGCCATTCTGCACCATCGACAGGTAGGCGCCGGCAATGCCGGTGAGCACGCCGGTGCAGATCAGCGCCCGGTAGCGCAGCCAGGCGACCGAGATGCCAGCAGTGTCGACCGCGGCCGGGTTCTCACCGACCGCGCGCATGCGCAAGCCAAAGCGGGTACGGAACAGCACCCACCAGGTGAACGGCACGGCGAGGAACGCGACATAGACCAGCACGGAATGGCCGGAGATGAGTTCCGAATATATCGGGCCGAGGATCGGCACCCCCCTAAGCGCGTCCGCGCCGGGCCAGATGATCGCCCCGAACCGCTCGTCGGGCGCAAGCGCCGGCGTACGTCCTCCTTGCTGGAACCAGGCCTGGCCGAGCATGATCGTTGATCCGGCGGCGATAAAATTGATCGCCACGCCGGAGACGATCTGGTTGCCGCGATGGGTGATTGAGGCAAACCCGTGGACCAGCGCGAAAGCGACCGAGATGAGGATGGCCATGCCGAGGCCGATATAGGCGGAATGGAAGACGGAGGCTGCGGCGGCACCGGCGAAGGCGCCGACCAGCATCTTGCCCTCGAGCCCGATGTCGAAGATGCCGGCCCGCTCCGAATAGAGGCCGGCGAGGCATGCGAGCAGCAAGGGCACCGACAGGCGGATCGTCGAGTCCAGAACCTGGATGATGGCGTTGAACATGTCCATCTCAGGCACCCTTCCCCTTGATCGCTTCCATGCCGACAGATCTCGGGCTGAGTGAGGCGAACAGCGCCTGGACATAGGGCCGGAACATGTGCTCGAGCGCGCCGGCGAACAGGATGACCAGGCCCTGAATGATGACGATCATGTCGCGGCTGATCGCCGGCATCTCGAAGGCGAGCTCGGCGCCACCCTGGTAGAGCATGCCAAACAGGATTGCCGCCAGCACGATGCCGACCGGGTGCAGGCGCCCCATCAGCGCCACGGCGATGCCGACGAAACCGGCGCCGGAAACGAATTCAAGCGCGACATTGTGCTGATCGCCCATCGTCGGATTGAGCGCCATCATGCCGGCCAGCGCGCCCGAGATCATCATAGCGACCATGATGATGCGGGTCTCCGAAATGCCGGCATATCGCGCCGCTTTCGAGCTGTGGCCGTAGGTGCGCATCTCGTAGCCGAGTCTGGTGCGCCAGATCAGCACCCAGACCAGAAAGGCCATGGCCAGCGCCAGCAGGAAGCTGATGTTGAACGGCGCCGAACGGATCTTGGCGCCGAACAATTCGATGACCCAGTTGAGCTTCGGCAGTTGCGCGCCGTCGAGGAAGGTGCGTGTCTGCGGCGCCATCGAATTGGCCGGCTTCAAGAATCCGACCAGTGCGTAGACCATGACGCTGGCAGCGATGAAATTGAACATGATGGTGGTGATGACGATGTGCGAACCGCGCTTGGCCTGCAGATAGGCCGGGATAAGCGCCCACAGCGCCCCCATCGCCGCGGCGGCGATGATCGCCAGCGGGAAGGTGAGCCACCAGGGCAGCACGCTGTCGAAGGCCAGGCAGACGATGCCGATGCCGAGACCGGCGATATAACCCTGGCCCTCGCCACCGATGTTGAACAGGCCGCAATGCGCCGCAACCGCCACCGACAGCCCGCTGAAGATGAAGGTGGTGGCGTAGAAAAGCGTAAACGCAATGCCTTGCCCGCGGCCGAAGGCGCCCTCGACCAGGACGGCGGCAGCGCGGAACGGATTTTCGCCAACCAAAAGCACGACGAAGCCGGCGACGACGAAGGCAACGGCGAGATTGATTACCGGGATCAGCCCGTAATCGGCCCAGGCCGGCAGCTTGGCGTAAGGCGCGCTCATTCCGCCGCCTCCTGGCGCTCGACGCCGGCCATCAGCAGGCCGAGCTCGCCTTCGGTCGCCTCCGGTCCGCGCTCGCCGACGATGCGGCCGGCAAACATCACCAGGATGCGGTCGGACAGCGAGCGGATCTCGTCGAGCTCGACCGACACCACCAGCACCGCCTTGCCCTGGTCGCGCATGGCGATGAGCCGCTTATGGATGAATTCGATGGCGCCGACATCCACGCCGCGCGTCGGCTGACCGACGATCAGCACGCCCGGATCCTGCTCCATCTCCCGGGCCAGCACGATCTTTTGCTGATTGCCGCCGGAGAAATTGGCGGTCTTGAGCCGGCAATCCGCCGGACGGATGTCGTATTTAGTAATCTTGTCCCTGGCGTCGTTGCGGATCGCGTCGATGTCGAGGAACGGCCCCTTCAGATATCGTTCGTCGTCGTGATAGCCGAGGATCGAATTCTCGTTCTCCTCGAAGGCCAGCACCAGCCCGACATGATGACGGTCTTCCGGCACATGGGCGAGACCGCGGTCGCGCAGCTCGCCGGGATCGGCGGCCCCGGTGAGATCGATCGGCTTGCCGTCGAGCATGACGGAGCCCGAGACGGCGCGCCTGATGCCGGAAATCGCCTCGAGCATTTCGGATTGCCCGTTACCGGCGACGCCGGCGATGCCGACGATCTCGCCGGCGCGCACATCGAAGGAGATGTCGTCGACCATGGTGACGCCGCGGGAATCCTTCACTGTCAGGTTCTTCACCGCGAGCTTGACGCCGCCGGCTTCCGCCTCGCCCTTCTCGACCCTGAGCAGCACGCGGCGCCCGACCATCAGCTCGGCCAGTTCCTCGACTGTGGTCTTCTTGGTCTCCCTAGTCGCCACCATCGTGCCTTGGCGCATGACCGAGACCGTGTCGGTGATCGCCATGATTTCGCGCAGCTTGTGCGTGATCAGCACGATCGTTTTGCCCTGCTCCTTCAACTGCTTGAGAATCCGGAACAGATGGTCAGCTTCTGCAGGCGTCAGCACGCCCGTCGGCTCGTCGAGGATCAGGATTTCGGCGCCGCGATACAGCGCCTTGAGGATTTCGACACGCTGCTGCAGGCCAACCGGCAACTCCTCGATGATCGCGTCGGGATCGACCTCCAGCCCGTATTCGCGCTCGAGCCGTTCCAGCTCCGACCGCGCCTTGGTGATGCTCCTCTTCAGCAGGGCATCGCTTTCGGCGCCGAGAATGACGTTTTCCAGCACCGTGAAATTGTCGACCAGCATGAAATGCTGATGCACCATGCCGATGCCGAGCGCGATGGCGTCGTTTGGCGTCTTGATCGACGCCGGCTGGCCGCCGACGCGGGTCTCGCCGCTGTCGGCCTGGTAGAAGCCATAGAGGATCGACATCAGCGTCGACTTGCCGGCGCCATTCTCACCGACAATGCCGTGGATGGTGCCGCGCACGATCTCCAGATTGATGTCGCGGTTGGCGCGCACGGCGCCAAAACTCTTGTTGATGCCGATCAACTCGATTGCGGCTTGCGCCATGCAGCCTGTCCCACTCTTATTTTTTTATCGCTTGGTCAAAACGCCTAGCATGACGCCCCGTCTGTGCCAATTGGCCGGAGCAGCGTTCACTCTCGACAAATCACCGCCCGCTTGTCAATTTCGAACGTGGCCGCGGCCTCACAACGCTATCGCATCGGCCTGAAAATCGGGTTGGATTTTCAGCAGCACGACGCGAAGACTTTAAGGCTTAGAGCGTATTTTCGGCGTCCAATTGGACGCATATCGCTCTAATGTGGCGAATCCCGAAATTCGCATCTCTTGAGAGTTGCGCAGCAAGAAACCGAGGTTTTTCAGATGACCATGCCCTCCGACCGGCTGACGACGCTGGAAATCCGCGCCGCCGAGCAGGAGAAGATCATCGAGGAACTGTCCGGCCAGATCGCCGAGCAGTGGAAGGTGATCGAGCGCATGCAGCGCAAGCTCGATGCGCTGACCGACCGCTTCCTGGCGCTGGAGGAACAGGCCGCACCCGACGTGCCGGTGACCAAGCCGCCGCATTGGTGAGCATACTGAGAAAAGCAAAACCGCCGGGCTTTCACCCGGCGGTTTCGATCAGATCGGCAATCTCACGATCAATAGGGGCAGGCATTGTCCGACATGTAGTCGTGCACCTTGATAGTACCGGCGATGATGTCGGCCTTGGCCTTTTCGACCGCCGCCTTCATCGCGTCGTCGACAAGCGCCTTGTTGTTGTCGTCCATAGCGTAGTCGACGCCGCCTTCCTTGAGGCCGAGATCGTTGATGCCGCCGGTGAACTTGTCGTTTTTGGCGTCCATGAAGGTGTTGTAGACGGCGACGTCGACGCGCTTGACCATGGAGGTCAGCACCTTGCCGGGCTGCAGGCCGTTCTGGTTGGAATCGACGCCGATGCCGAGCTTGCCGGCGTCGGCTGCCGCCTGCAGCACGCCGACACCGGTTCCGCCTGCCGCCGCGTAGATCACGTCGGCGCCCTGGTCGATCTGCGTCTTGGCGATCTCGCCCCCTTTGGCCGGATCGTTCCAGGCTGCCGGCGTGTCGCCGGTCATGTTCTGGATCACATCGGTCGCGCCGGCCGCTTTGGCGCCGCCGACATAGCCGCAGCCGAATCTGCGGATCAGCGGAATGTCCATGCCGCCGATGAAGCCGACCTTTTTGGTCTTCGAGGCCATCGCCGCCATCACCCCGACGAGATAGGAGCCTTCCTGCTCCTTATAGACGACGGAGCGGACATTGGGCTTGTCGACGACCATGTCGATGATGGCGAACTTGGTCTCGGGAAACTCGACGGCGATCTTCTCCAGCGCATCTGCCCAGGAGAAGCCCGCCATGGCGATGGGATTGCGGCCGTCCTCGGCGAAACGGCGCAGTGCCTGCTCGCGCTGGGTCGCGTTGCTGACCTCGAATTCCACATAGGCGATGCCGGTTTCGGCCTTGAACTTTTCGGCGCCATTGTAGGACGCTTCGTTGAATGACTTGTCGAACTTGCCGCCGAGATCATAGAGAAGTGCTGGCTGAATGTCCGCGGCGAAGGCCGGAAGAACCATCGCAGTTGCGGCCAGGAGGCCGAGAACGATACGTTTCATGTGATCCACACCCTGTCGGTTATTTTTTCCGTTATGCACCGCCTGCCTGCCCGGTTCTCCGGCAGGCATGCGACATCAGACAGGAGTGTCTTCCTCCCGCTTCGGGCCAATCTGGCACGGCCCGAAACAAAATTCACGCGGAATTTTGACCTTTGGAAAAGCGTGGCGCCGTATCCCGGCGCCACGGATCATCGTCTCGCCAAAGGCCTCAAGCCGAGACGGCAGCCGGGATGGCGCAGGTGACGCCGGTGCCCTGCAGATTGCAATAGCCGTAGGGATTCTTCGCCAGATATTGCTGGTGGTCTTCCTCGGCGAAATAGAACTCCGGCGCCGGAGCAATCTCGGTGGTGATCCTGCCGCGGCCGGCGCCGCGCAACGAGGCCTCATAAGCGTCATGCGATGAGATCGCCGCCTGGTGCTGCGCATCGCCAAACGTGTAGATCGCCGAGCGGTAGGTGGTGCCGACATCGTTGCCCTGGCGCATGCCCTGCGTCGGGTCGTGGCTTTCCCAGAACAGCTTCAGAAGCTGTGCATAGGACACGATCTTCGGGTCGTAAACGACGAGCACGACTTCGGCATGGCCCGTAAGGCCGGTGCAAGTTTCCTGGTAGGTCGGGTTGGGGGTAACGCCACCCGCATAGCCGACGGCCGTGACCCAGACACCATCGACCTGCCAGAACAGGCGTTCGGCGCCCCAGAAGCAGCCCAGCCCGAACATCGCCGTCTCCAGCCCCTCGGGATACGGCCCCTTGAGCGGCCGCTTCGAGACGAAGTGCTTGGATGCCGTCGGGATAGGCTTGGCGCGGCCCGGCAGCGCCTCGGCAGGCTTCGGCAGATTGAGCTTCTTGTTCAGCATGTCGCTGAGAATCATGTGCGGTCTCCCTTTCTCTTTGTTTGGGGCGCTGGAAAGCTATCACGTCTAGGCGAACCGCCCGGTCGGCCGCTCCCGCCTGTAGCCGATGATGTAGAGAATGAAGGCAAGCACTGCGAACACGGCGAAGCCGGGCTGGTTGAGCACCCAGGCGATGGCGCCGTCCCATAGCAGCGGGCCAAGCTTGTCGCGGACGAAGCTTTCGAAGGTGCTTCGCGTATCCGGCGAGACGGCCAGCCAGCTCGTGTTGAGCGGGGTCATGACCAGCGCGGAGGCCGCCACCGAGCGTGTCGCGTCGATCACCGCCATGATGACGGAAACCGAAAGCGCGACCAGTGCCGCGAGACGGAAGACGAAGCGGAACATCCAGACCTTACCTCCCCGGAAGCTTATCAGAAATGTCTGTATCGGCCTGATAAATAGGATCTGCCCGCTTTATCCGCAATCGCGACACGCGAAGTGAACCCACGCCGCCGGTTGCGCCACTGAGGCGCCAGTCGGCAAAGTCACCGCCGCCGATCGCGGCGATCGGCTGCCAAGGCAGCACTGGTGACATGGACAGAGCATCCCTGTCCGACAAAGCGAATAGAGTGCCGTTATGTCTTGGCATTCGGCACCGGATCGACTAGATGAGCCCCGCGCCTGTTGCTTTGACGGCCCAGGTGCGGGGAAAGGGTGTCCGCTGGTTGACGGCGCCCACGGTGCGGAGCTCCGGACCGGAATCCCCGAAGGGAGACGCATCTCCCCAACCCGCGCGGCGAAACCGGCCGCGGTGAAATGCTAAGACGGAGAGGTGGCCGAGTGGTTGAAGGCGCACGCCTGGAAAGTGTGTTTACGGGAAACCGTAACGCGGGTTCGAATCCCGCTCTCTCCGCCATCGCTATTGCTAGTGCATTGAATCGCCTGCAAATTTCCCTATCAAAGTCATCTAAGCCCTCATTGCACCCCACATTTTGAAGTGGATGTAGATGTTGTTGGACAGTTGAGCGCGCTAATTTACAAGCTATCACGGCGCTCTATTGAGCAGCTCAATTCGGTGGAATGCCCCGAATGTTCCCTTTTCGTTCTGTTCACTGCAGCGAGCATCGGCTAAACTACTGCCTTAAGGAAACCGATTCTTCCGCGGCGAATTCCAATGACCGTTCAAGCTGTGAGCAAGACTCTGCACGGCGATAAGCTCTTCAACGAGCCGACGATCACCTGCCCTAGTTGCAAGACGGACATCAAGCTCAACGAGTCGCTCGCGGGGCCGCTAATCGCTGCAACGCGAGAGGAGTACGAGCAGCGCATCGCTCAGACGAACGCAGCAATCGCCCTCAGACAAGAAGAACTCGAGCGTCAACGCCATGAGGTCGCATTGGCGAGAGAGGGCGTCGAAAGTCTCGTTGCCGAGAAGGTTAGGATCGAGCGGGCTCACATTGCTGTCGATGAGGCTCGCAAGGCCAAACTTTGCTCTTGGCCGATTTTGACGAGCGCGACCGCAAGGTCGCCGAGTTGGAGGAGACGCTGAAGGCTCGCGATGACAAGCTCGAACAGGCGCAGAAACAGCAAGCAGAATTCCTCACAAAGCAGCGCGCACTGGAGGACGAGCCGGGAGGTGCAATCGATGGGATGCGGCTGGTTTAGCCGGGGTCTTGTCTTGAAAGAAAAGGGGCGCGCAAAAACCGCTTTATGGCAATCCGCTAACGCGCCTCTTTGTCCAGCCGGCGATTGTCAGCCCCAACGCCATGCCGGCGCAGTCGGCAACCCAGTCGAACCCATCCAGATCGCGCCCTATCAGTTGGGCGCCCTGAAGAACCTCGATCGCCGCGCCGGTAAAGGCGAGAAGAACAACCAGCCTTGCCTTGTGTCCCGGCCAGCCGAGGCTTCCCAGGGCCGCCAGCACCGCGAAGGCGATGGCGTGTTGGAGCTTGTCATCGTGAAGCGTGACGGCCATGCCGAGATCCGGCAAGAACCGCACCGGCAGAAGAGTGAGCAGGAGAACGACTGCCAGGGTGATCAGAAAAACGATCCTTGCTAGCATCGGAAAAGAGTCTAAACGCAACAAGATAGAGCCAGTCCTTCATCTGAAAAGTGTGGATGGGCCAGGTGGATTTCCGTTCCAATGATCGTATCAGGGCTTGGGAATTTCAAATCCAGAACCACAAGCCTGTGTTGTAAGAAAGGCCGCCGTCGCTCTTATTGCCCTGGAAACGACCACATGGCTGGGTGCAATTGCCAACGGCGATTTCAGGAACTTTGGGTTTTCCCATGAAAAAGCCTGCGCCCAATGCAACAGGGCAGGTAAAGAGAAAATCTAGCGCGGCCGCCTGGTTGCGGACCTCAGTTTTGCGCCACCGAGGCGCCGGCCAGCCGGGCGAGCGCAGCCTTATCGTCGGGCCTGAGATCAGCCAGGCGGTCGTCGCCCGAAGCGGACCAATTTGGGTTTTTCGCCGACAGATCGGTGCCGCCTTCAGCGCCGGTGGCTTCACCGTTGATCGCGCCGATGGTGGCCTTCGGGGCAGGCTCGGCGCCAAGCTGTTCAACAGAGCGGCCCGGATCTTTGGCGATCATCGCCTGGGCGAGCGCTTTTGCCATGTTGCTGCGCCAGGCAGTTTCGGCCGCTTGCCTGGTGGCCGGGTTCCCCATCTTGGCGATGAAGTCGAACCCGCTCTGCCTGATCGCCTCGAACGCTGCGGTGTCGTCCGGATCGCTCTGCGCGATGGCGCTCGTGTAGGAGTCCTGCGCCTTGGACCATTCGGCCTGCTCATAGTCCTGGCGGCGCGCAAATTGTTGTGCGGCCATGCGTGCCGAGCCGGCCAGCCTTAAAGCCTCTTTTTTCCTGATGAAGTCGGCGCGTTCGCTCTCCGGCACTTTCGGCACCGTGCTGTCGAATATCTTGTCGAACAGGCCGGACTTGACGACGCCGTTGGTGCGGGGATCGACCTGGCCATACATGCTGTCATGCAGGCCGCGACCGTCGGCCGGCGCATTCCGGATCGCCTCGTTTTCGGCCTGGGCGATCCGGCCGCTCAATTCGAGGCCGATGACCTCGGCGTCGAAGGCGTCCTGCTGCTGCTTCTGTTGCTGGAAGCGCTCGGCGACAGCCGAAAGCTCGTCGCCAAAGCCTTGCATGGCGGCGCCGACCGGCGAGCCGCCGGGATAGGAAACCACATTGCCGGTATCGAGCCGGCGCTGGGCAAGCTGGAGGGGGATGGTCGCCATCAGTAAAGCCCTCCGCCCGGCGCCGGCGGAAAGGCGCTCTTGCCGAACGTCACGGCCTTGCTCGGGTCGTAGATGCCGGAAAGACCCGACACGAGATTGCCGCCGGCCTTGAAGATCGAGGCGGCCACCGCCTGCCTGCCGGAAAAGCGCGAGATGGTGGCCTGCGTGGTGAGATTGTTCTGGCGCAGCTGCGAGCCGTACTGGATCGCCTTGATGTCGAGCTGGCCCTGCCTTGCATTGGCGGCCAGCACCTCGGTCGGCGAGCCTGATATGCCGACGCCCGAGGCGCCGGCCTGGGCGCGCGCCTGCGCTTGCAGAAGATCCTGCTTGTGGCGCTCCTGGCCCTGTTCGAAGGCCGCGGCTTGCGCGTCGGCCCGCGCCTGCAGTTCATAGGCCTTGGCCTGATAGTCGGCCATCTGCCTCGACTGCTGGCCCTCGACCAGCGCGCCGCCGACCGAGAGAGCCGTGCCGATAAGGGCAAGTGTGCACATGGTCAGCCGCGGCCTCGGCCACGAAGCGAAAATCTGCCCGTGATGCCTCCAACCGGCGCGCCGAGCGCCGGGCGCGGGTCGAGCGCGCCGCCGGGGCTGAGGAGGGACAGAAGCATCTTGTCGGCCTGGATCGCCGCCGCGCTCAGACGAGCGGGTGCTGCCGCTCGCCGCCCGGCTATGGCGGCGCGCCGGATGGCAGTCAGGTTGATCTTCAGGTCGGCAACGCCGGCGGCGTCGAACTGGCTGTTGGCGGTGGCGACGGCGCGGCGCAAGGCATCGGCGTCGAACAATTGCTGGCGCAGCTGTTCTATCAGCCACTGGGCCATGCGCCAGCGCTCGTCGAGGGAAGCGGCGTTTGCGCTGATCTCGTCGGCAAGTGCTGCGATGTCGACGCAGGCTTCACTTTGCGCGGCGGCGGCGCGGCGCTTGTCATCGGGGATTGGGGTCACAGGAGGGTCCTTTTAGGAGGGTGATGGAAAACGGCGATGCCGCTGATCTCCCCCCGAGAGGGGGAGATAGCCGGCAGGCCAGAGGGGGTCGTCTCGCGTGAAGCGCCGCCATCCTCTGACCGCGATAGGAGGCTGCGTCAGGACGTGCCGACCCCCTCTGTCGCCTTCGGCGACATCTCCCCCCAAGGGGAGATCGGCAGTTTCAACTACGGCTCGGCATCGAACACCGGCGTGAACGCCCGGATGGTGCAGGGTGTCGGGTTGGTGTGGCGGATCTTCACTCTGCCCTGGCCTTCCCAGCTGTCCTCGATCGGCACCTCGACATTGCCGGTGAACAGATTGGCCATACCATTGGGCGAAACGATCGAGGGGATACGAACCGGCTCCCACCGGCCGCGCATCAACGACGTGATTTCGAGCCCGGTCGTGTCGGTCTCCAGCAGGGACAGGATCACCGCCGTCACCTTCTTTCGGCGTCCGACAACCGATCCGTCCTTGCCGCCGACATCAAGCTCAAGCGTGTCGGCGCCGGCCTCGTATGGAAGCCCGACATGCCATTTGGCAGCGGCGGGCGAACCAACCGGGAGTGTGACATTGCCGGCACCGCTGACTGTCAGGCCGCGGTAGACCTTCCCGTCCGCAAGCACGTCCACAATCAGGCCGGCGAGATGTATTGCGCCGCCCACTGTTGTAACTGCCGCGCCGGTGTAGGTCAGGCCGCAATCGACTTCGAACGCGTCGGCGATCTCGCCATATTCGAACGGAATGGTCTTGATTTCGATAGTGCGCTTGGTCACTCCGCCGATGGTGCGCTTGACGAACAGCCAGAGATCATCATTGCCGTCCTGTCCCGGCGTGACCACGGCGCTTTCAACGAAGCCCCATGCCGAACCTGAGAACGAGCCGGCGATGCGATGCCGGTGCATGCCGCGGACTTCCTGCGAAGGCTGGTGCGTGTAGCCGCCAAGTTCTCCGTTATCCAGCGGGAACCACAGCAGCGGATCGGGATCGGTCTGGAACGCCAGTTCAACGACACCCTTTTTTGGAATGTGCTCGGAAATCTGTCCGACATCATCCGACGTGAAGCGGCCGGTGGCGCTCTGGGCAAGTTCGGCGATCGACTTGCGGGAGCGCGTCACGTAAAGGAACGACTGCCCGGCATCCACCGGACGGACCTTGGCGCAGCCAAACGTGCGGGACCGACGGTTCTTGAAGGAAGAAGGGGTCAGCGCTTCGTCGATGCCGGAACCCGATAGAGCGCGGACCCCGCCAAGCGTTCCGATCAGCAGGGCACCATCCGAATCGGAGATCCACGTAATGTCATTGGCCTGCCCGCCGCCGGCCTGGATAAATTCAAGAGCATCGTCGTCCTTTTCCCCGAGTGCGAAATTGTCGAAGTCGCCGGTTGCGGATGCGTAGACGGAGAATTTTCGGCTGAAGGCTAACCGCTCCTCGTACAGCGAACCGCTCTCGACGTACTTGCCGGGAACGAAGGTGCCGAGACGCCAGCGGGCGATCGGGCTGAGATTGGGAAGCGCATGCCCATACAACCTGACTTTGACCACAGTAGCGCTGGTGCGGCTCGTGATACGCGCCCAGCGCCAGACAGCATCCGAGCCGAGCAAACGAATGGTACGGCCAACATCGCTGGTCTGGAAACCGGTGCCGTCATTGATGCCGACGATCGAGGACGCCGTGAGATCGAATGGCGTCTGTGTATCGCCATCCTCATGCCATCCCGTTTCCGCGATCGTAAGATTGGCGTCGTCCTCCGAGCCTGAGATATTCAACCGATAGGACTGGTAGGCAGTCTCGTTCTGAAACTCGAAGAAGCGCACTTCGCTGCGCGACCACCCGGTTTCCGCTGTCCGGCTGTCAAGCGAGATCCAGTTCGTGCCGTCGAAGCCCTGGAAATCCCAGGCGATGGGTGCCTTTGTACCACCAGTGGAGTTTGCCCGAAGCCAGTAGCCGTCACAAACCTTGGTCGCTGTACCGGCGAAGTCATAGGACAAGAAGCCGGTCGTCGTGCCGAACGAAAGGTTTGACCCATTGTCCCGGTCAAACACCTTGTAGGCGTCGGCGGACCCGCTGCTGTCGGCAGCAGTGCCGCTTGGAGCGGTGTTGCTGGTTATAAGAGGATGGACGGCGCCGGTCTCGGCAGGCGCCATGGTGGTCGCAGTTGTGTTGATGTCGTCATAGGGGCCGTCGAGAAAGACGAACTCGGCCAGCGTCCATATGGTGTGCGCCGTGCGGGTGAGAACCTGCGGAAGGTAGTCCCTGTGGGTGATCCACATCTGGTCGGCGGATTGGACGAACTGCAGGTTGAACAGATCGGCTTCGAGATAGGGTGTCGCCACTTCCACCGTGCCGACCCGCGCGCCATAGGCATAGACGCGGACGTAGAGATCGCCGAATTCAAGCATGTAGGCCTGATCTGCCGAGAAGATGAACGGTATGCCGCGCGTCCTCTTGGCCGAAGTCTTCACCTCGCCAACGAAGTATGTCCCGCCGCGCTTGCGGATGCCGCCATGCGGCAACGTGACGAAGTTTTCGCATTTGGAAAGCGCCGCCCGATAAAGATCGACCGACGCGCGGGCGTGTAGCCGCGGCGAGATCTCGCCACGAACGAATGTGTCCTGGACTGGATAGAGCGTCGTCATCAGCGCACAAACCCGCCGCGCTGGATCGCCCAGGACGACGTTGAAAGCCTGCCGCCACGCTGGATGGCGTTGGACTGGAATGCCGCGTCGAGCGCCCGGTCATAGGCACCGCGGGCGATGTCGATCATGCCCGCCTTGTGGGTCAGCGGATGCGCGATCTTGATGGCGAGCGCTGCAACCAGCACTTCGGTGAACAGCGCGTCCCAGTCGTTCGGATCGGTGAGGTTGGCGACGTAGCGAATGAGACGCGGCCCCGACCGATCGCAATAGATCAGCCCGGCCTCCTGGCGCCACGCGATCGGCACGCCATCCGGCTCGCCATTATCGGTCAGCGGCAAAGGCCGCAGGCAGTCCACCGGCAATTCATAGGCAAAGTTCAGCGTGCCCGCGCCACTGCCGGTATCGGACCCGGCGACGGCGGCCGCCAGGATTGCGAACACCCAGGCGTGTTTCGTCAGCTCTGCCTCGCGGGTCAGGTCGAAATGCAGATTGAGCAGGCGGGCCGGTTTCACGTCCTGATCAAGGCTGTCGATCGGCGCCTCGTCGAGGACGCCAAGCGCCATGTTGGCGATGTCGCGCGGGGTGATGGCCATGATTTTAGGCTCCGTCTGTGTGGATCGGAAAAAGCAGGCATGGGCCCACTGCAAAAGCCGCTTCGTAGCGGCTGAGGATTTGGCGATTTTTTGCTTGAGAAAAACGTTCGCACGTCTCGTGCGTGGAACCCGTCACACGGGGGCCAACCACCACCCGTCAGGAAGCGGGTAGCGTCGCGGCGTTATCCCTCCCCTGTGCCCGTTCGAGCGAGGAAAAGACGTAATATTGTGGCTATTGCAGTTTCACGATATCGCCGCGCAACGCGGCGATGAGTTGTGGCCTGAATTACTGCGGCATCAGCCGAAGCGTGCGCTTGTCGAGAGCCGCCGCTGTTTCGGCCGACTTGGTAACGGCGCTTGCTTGCAGCCTTCCGGCACCTCTCGCCATCGCCAAACCCCGGTCCAGGGCCTCCTGAAGACTTGTCGTATAGTAGGCGGTGTTTTCCAGACCGCTGAAGAAGTTTATGCGGTGAACTTCGCCCTTTTTGCTTATGACAATGCCCGCTTTTCGGAGCACTCCCTGAACTGCCTTGTATGTCATGTTCATGGTTATCTTCCTTGCCAAGACAAAGCAGCATCGCCCATTTCTGTAACCATTTGGTGACGGCGATTGATTAAAGTGCAACATGAATATGTTGCGAGCTCCAAGTCTTGTTTCACTCTGGTGCAGCGCAGCGGGTGAACTTGGGATTCGCCACATTGGCGACCTAGGCCGTGAACTATTAATGTGAGATGGCCGAGATCAAATCGAGGTCGACGCCGAGCCATGTCCATAAAGCACGACGAAGCCACCCTGTTCGATAAATGGAAGGCGGAGCCGTGTGAGTAGTGCAATCAGTTCGCTTGAGCAATCCTGTATCACTGGGCTTACCAAACTGTAGCGGGGTGCGATCTTTACCCACTCGATGTGCAGGCCAAGGCTTGATTCGGGGGTGCTTGCCCAGTCGCCGAAGTATGTGGGTGCGTACTGAAGTTCGACAGGCTCAGGTGCATCAGCATGCACGTATTTGACCTGGTACGCGGGCCGAAATTACGGGTATGTTACCAGGTTGTTGCGGAGGGCATCGCGGCGATGATCGCCGCGAACCCAGAAGCGGTGGGGAATTTCATGGTGTCGGACGCCACGCATGGCATTGTTGATGTTGTGCGTATCAATGCTGGGCAGGCTGAGGCCCCGCGCGGCTGCGGCTTCAGCATGTGGATCGCGTTTCCCAGGAATATTCTTGGGAAACGTAATAAGACTACTCTAATTTAGCAACTGCATTGGCCATCCCGACTCCGAAACGAGGAGTAAAGATGTTTTTTCTCCTTAGATCTTCCGCGCTAAGCAGAGAGCGCATTTATGGGTTTTTTGTTGGCATATTCAGTGTATTTGCTTTCATTTTTTTGGTAATTCTTGGAGGAACGGATAGCAATACGGTCCTTTTCTCGCGCTTATTGGTTGGCTTCGGGTTGGTGTGTTGCTATCTTTCCTATGTCAATCTGAGGGTAGGTGAACCCGCCGGCAAGCAACGCCTAATAACGCCAAACCTCTTGTTCATCTCCACCTTTTTTATAATTACTGTTGTAGTTTTTTTGTCGTTTGCGCTTCTTATCGAAATAAGAACCTTTAGCGGGGCGCTGATGATTCTGATGTGCTTGCTGAGTTATTCTCTGTTTATCGATATGTTGTTCCTGTGGAGAGGAGGAAGATTGTGACTTCCATCGATTTTGCACATACACCGGATGGGAAGGTCCTAACAATCGACCCTAACACGGGGCAGCTTACGACGCCTCTCTCGGAATCAGACGCCTTGTTTTGGTTGGATGCGCTGACCGGATTTACTACGGGTTTGGCGCAAGGCCTAGCACGCTATACAATTGCGCTGCCCACCGCTGCCCACGTGACTAGATTTAGGCTCACCTTTCAAGGTAAGCCAGTCGGGCTTGGGGAGGGCCTTTCAGCGGCGTGGTCGGCGGTGCGGGGCATCGGATTTCAACAAACAAAAGGCATACTGAAGTTGGGAAAGGTTTATGGAAGAAGACATTACAGAAGAGCAGCAGAGATGGTTTGAATACTTCATGCCGCGAGCCGAGCGTGGCGACGCACAGGCGCAGCTATCCGTTGGGATAGGATACGCCAATGGCAAGATGGTTCCTAAAGATTTGCAAAAGGCGGAGCTATGGCTACGTCTGGCTGCAAACAAAATGGGAGAGAGAGCCGTCTTTCATCTTATGAAAATTCTCTCTAGGGAACAATCACCTCGCACCAAGGAGGTTTTTGAAGAAAAGGCAGAGTGGAATCTCGGTGCTATATACCTTATCTATGGTAGATTTATCTTAAGAAGCAGTGACACTCAGTTAGGAAGATTGTATCTAAAGAAGGGATGGGACAAAGGTAGTATTATTGCGGGAATCTCATTCTTTGCGTCAAAATATCGGAAGCCGTGGAAGATAGTCACTTTGCCAATTGTACTGCCCCTAATTGTTAAGGCAGCTATCATAAAAGTAAGGAATAAGGACGATCCTAGAGTTCTTGAATGAAATCCGTTTGCGGTAGTTAACCGAGCTAACTGCGATCACTTGAGCAACCTAACTATGCAGCAGAACAAATCCGCTTGGCCCACGTTGCGCTTGATACGATCGCGCAGCCAGGAGGATCAAATGGGCAACCCGGAACAGGATTTTTCCGAGAAGCTCCGCGAGCGCATTAGAGAACGTGCCGTAAACGACCGCGGTGAACGGGCCGGTCTACAGCTATGCCGTGAACCCATATACACGAACGGCTGAGATGAGGTGGAAAGGCGACCTCGCACTATCGGCACATTGTCGAAACGTTTCGATCAGCATCGGTGAGTTATGAAACGCATTTCGAGCGAGGATTGATCAATGAGTAGCTCTCAAATGGAAAAATATGTCTGGGCCTCAGTCCTCTATTACACCGTGGCTGTAGTTGCGACTGTGGTTCTTATAGCTGCTTTTATGAGCAATCTTCTTGGTGCTCTGCGGGGCTTGGTTGCAATATTCGGCTACATTGCGCTTATTATATTTCTAAATAGTTGGCGACGCAGAAGACATCCACGAAGTGTCTATCAGGCATCATTGGCCAAACGGAGACTGGACGACTAGTCAACGTCCGCAACGGGGTCGTTTGCCGACTGGCTGCTTTCACATCGCGCCGGATTCTGATTCAGGGCTCACCATGAGCCGATATGACCTGACAGACTTTGAATGGCGGGTGATCGAGCCGCTGCTACCCAACAAGCCAAGAGGTGTGCCGCGTGTTGATGATCGGCGCGTGCTGAACGGCATCTTCTGGGTGCTGCGATCTGGTGCGCCTTGGCGCGACCTGCCCGAGCGGTATGGACCGCGCACCACCTGTTACAACCGCTTCGTCCGATGGCGAAAAGCAGGTGTGTGGGACCGCCTCATGGACGCCATCACCAAAGCCCATGATGGCAAGGTGCAGATGATCGACACCTCCATTGTTCGCGTCCATCAGCAGGGTGCGACGGCAAAAGGGGGGCAAGATCATTGCCTCGGTCGTTCCCGAGGCGGCCTCACAACCAAAATCCATGCTCTTGTCGACGCCCAAGGCAGGCCGATCAAGCTGATGCTCACGGCAGGTCAGATGAGCGACATCGCCTCCGCAGTGGACTTGATCACGGATTTGCCCGAGGGTGCCATGCTGCTCGCCGACAAGGGTTATGATGCCAACGCATTGCGCAATGTCATCACCGAGCGAAAGGCATGGGCCAACATCCCGCCCAAGGCCAACCGGAAGGACCCGATCTGTTTCAGTCCCTTCAGCCAAAACAGTTCCGACGGATCGCGACACGCTACGACAAGCTGGCAGAAAACTACCTTGCCGCCGTCAAACTCGTCGCTATCCGCATCTGGCTGCGCAGTAATGAGTCTACGGCCTAGCGTCCAGAAAGGGCGGGAGTTCTTTTAACCCCGCCCCTTCCGGTCCGATCAGGCCTCGGTCGTCTTCAGCGCGATGAAAGTCATGTTCTTGACGCTCGACGCGGTGCGGTCCCAGTTCGCCGCCAGCGCCAGCTCGGCGTCGGTGGCGAATTCGCCGGCCGAGGAGGCGTCGAGGAAGCGGGTGCCGGGCACATGCGGGACGAAATGCCTGCGGCCGACCATTTCGGTGACGCCGCCGCCATGGCCCTGGCGGGGCTTGCGGTCGAACTCCAGCGGCCCGCCTTCGGTGTTGACCGGCAGCTCGTTCCACAGGATTGCCTTGTCCTTGAACATGAAGGCCGTGTAGACGCCCGCCGCCACCGGGATGTCGTCGTCGACGACGGCCCGCAGCCCCATGTAATAGGGGATCAGCGGCCCGCCCTGCTCGGACGGCGGCACATAGTCGATGAGGTCGGCGAGCTTCAGTGCCTTCATCTGCTTGGAGTGCATCCAGATCGTCTTGAACTTGTCGGCGCGGTCGCCCATCAGATAGGCGGCCTCGATGATGTCGGTGTCGACTATGGAAGCGCCGGTGACGCGCACCAGGTCGCCGGCATCATTGGCGAGGTTGTCGGCCAGCACCCCTTTCAGGATACCGAGCAGCGTCAGCTTGTTGGCACGCTGCCAATAATCGGTCTGGCGGCGCACGATCAGCTTCTGCGGGTCGTCGCCGGCGAGGATGCTGGTCAGGTCCGGAATGCCCCAGGCCTGGGCGCGGACATTGCGGGCGGCGACCTCGCGGCGCGCGCCGATCTTCTTCAACTCGATCGAATCGGCCGGATCGTCATTGACCGGCTCGGACGGATCGTTGCCGAGATCCTTCCAGCCGGGCATGTCGACGGAACGCCCGCCCATGGAAAGCTTCGAGGCGATGGCCGGGTCGGAAAACAGGATCCCGGCCTGGTAGATCTCGAGCGACTGGACATGCTCCTCGAACGAGTATTGTGCATAGACGGACGGAACGATCGCGTCCGCGATACGGGTATAGGCGTCTGCCATTTTTCTCTTCCTTCAGGTTTGGTTGGCGGAGAAGGTGTGTTGAGATTCAGGTCAGGCCGAGCCGGAGTCGAAGACGGGCGCAAAGCGACCAAACAAGATGGCTTTCGAGAACCGGAGCGGAGCGGACATTAGAGCGCCGCGCGTCCTATTGACGCGCAAAAGGACGCTCTAACACTTTGCATTTGCGCATGATCCTTTCCGGAAACCGAAATCGGTTTCCGGGGTCATGCGCTGGTCCGTGACCACCGGAAGCGCAGAAAGCCGTCGTTTGCAGGCCGGCATCACCTGAATATCGACACAGCTTTAGAGGGGGTTGTTGGGCATCCACAGGTCGGGGTTTTCGCCGGCCTCGCGTGCCAGCCGGCGGGCGCGAACGGGATCGCTTCTGACGAGGGCCGAGATCTCAGTCAGGTTGCGTTCGCCGGCGGCGTTGCGCTTGAACGGATTGCCTCCGATCAAAGCCGCGCCGCCGTCGATCGTGTCTTCCCTGAACATCGCCTCGCCGATGGCGTGGAACGCCTTGGCGATGTGCGGATCGGTCAAGGCGCCGTCAGGCAGAAGGATGCCCTTCGCCTTGTAGGCATCGACCAGGCCGAGCTTCTTCATCGCCCGGTTGGCGACCTCCAATCTCCTACGAAAGCCGTCGCTATCGGTCGGTCCCCAATCCCTGACCAGGTCATCGTGAGTGGCCTCGACCGAACGGGCAAGGGCGATCTGCTGCACCTTGGCCTGCTCGGCCATGTAGCCGACGAAGCGGTCGTGATAGGCCTGCGCCACCTTCGGGGTGGCGCCGGCCTGGACCGCCCAGGCCTTGGACGCGTTGGCGAGCTCGTCCGAATAGGCGAAGTCTTCGGGAAGCCCGTCGGGGCGCCTGTACTCGACCTTGTCGGGCGATGTCAGCGGGCGCATCGCCTCAGGCAACCGGGCATGGAACCTGGCCCAGTCTTCCCCAGGAGCGTCCGCTGCGGGAATGCGCAGGCTCTCGCCCTGCTGCCGTTCCAGCTCCGCATAGGATGTGAAAACCCGATCGAGGCTTTCAGGCTGGGTCCAGCCCTTGGTTTCAGCGAGCTTGCGGTTGCCTTCGGAAAGACCGTCAAACCAACTCTTGTCGGCCGGCGGGGCGGACCCGTTGTCCCCGTTGGCCGGTGGCCGTACTGGGTTGCCCGCCGGTGGCGAAGCCACCACGGACCCGGCGTCTGCCAGATCTGTCATGAGATGTTCCTTTGTTGAGGTTAAAGACTGATGATAGGAGCCGGTGGTGGGGCCCAGTATCTCCCCCTTGTGGGGAGATGGCCGGCAGGCCAGAGGGGGGGTACCAACGCGTGGAGCGCAAACCTCCATCTGTCGCTGAGGTCGGCCCGGTGGCACCTCTGTCGCCTTTGGCGACATCTCCCCCTCAAGGGGGGAGATTAACGCTACGCGTTATCGCCCCAATTCTCCCACAGCAGCGTGATCGTTCCGGTAACGGCCAGCATGCCGTCGGCGTCGATATCGGTGCCGGCGGCGAGGGCAAGGTTGAGATAGAGGTCGGCCGGCGTCGCTGTGCCATCGAGCGTCAAAGCCGCCGCTACATCGGCGGTCGAAGCGGTCGACAGTGCAGCACCGGCACCGTCCAGCGTACGTCCGGTCGAAGCCAGCACATTGACCATGGTGCCGGCGAGCGCAGCGCTTGACGCCGCCGCCGACCCGAGCGACCAGGTCAGTGCCGCATTGTCGTTGATGGTCGAGGCGCGGGTGGTCAGCACGGCGAATTGCAGCCTTGCGGTGCCGCCCTTGATGCGCACCTTGCCGCCGAGGAAATCGAAAAGCTTATGGCTGGCATAGGCAAGCGCATCGGTGACCGGCACCTGCATGGCGTTGAGCGAAAAGACGGTGCGGAAGGAACCGCCCTGCCCGCTCGTGCTGGCGGCAAGCCCGGCCTTGGGCGGGGCAAGGCCGGCCTCTCGGGCGGCGGCACGGGAAAGCGTCCGGGGGAGACCTCGGGTCATTGCATTCTCCATTCTTGGGGGATTTGAGGGATCGGCTGGACCCGCCGCGAGCGGAATCGTTGCGGCCGAAGCCTGATCATTTCGATAGAGCCTGACCCTATCGTCTTGTTTGACCCTGATCTTTATGATCTTTTTGTTTGACCCTGAGCTTTCCGAGCCGGAGGCCTTGGCCGTCAAGACGAAAGAAACCATGTCTTATTTCGTGAGGCATGGTGCCGCTGTTCCGCCGCAATGCGACCGCACTTGGCAAACACTTGGCAAAACCAGCCGGTGTATTAGTTCATAGGCCTCAACGGAGTATCAGACGATGACCATGTACAAATCCATTGCCGCCCTGCTTGTGACTGCCGCGCTGGCAGGATGTGCGCAGACCGAAGGCCAGCAGAGGGCGACCACGGGCGCTCTGGTCGGCGGCGCGGGCGGCGCTCTCGTCGGCCAGGCCCTGGGCCGCGACACCAAGAGCACGGTTATCGGTGCAGCCAGCGGCGCCTTGCTGGGCGCGGTCGTGGGCAGCGCGACAACGCCGCAGCGGCGCGGCGAACAGCTTTGCCGCTATCGGGATCGCTACGGCCGCATCTACACGGCGCCTTGCGACGACCGCTATTACAGCGGCAACTATTGAGCGATAGGCCCCTTCTCCCCGTTTACGGGGAGAAGGTCCCGGCAGGGGGATGAGGGGCAGTGCAGAATTCTGAGATGCTGGCGCCGCCCCTCACCTGCCTGCCGGCATCCTCTCCCCGTGAACGGGGCGAGGGAACACAGTTTCAGCGTCGGCGCGGTCAACCCGATGGTTTTGATCCTTACCCTCAGCGCGGTTAGAGGCTATCGTCTGCCATCCAAAGGGGGCGACGATGCGATTTTTGATGACGTCGCTGCTGGTTGTTTGTTCGGTTCCGCACACGCCAGGCAGGCTGTCAGTGTCGAGCGGATCGGCGATTGCCTGGTCTTGCCGGTGGCCGCTGTCGACAATCACGTCAAAGCCACTTTCGAGGTGACATTGGACAAGGCCGGCAAGGTCAAGTCGATTACCGTTGTGTCCTATGATCCACATACAGAGGCGGCGGCCGAAGCAGCCCGGCAACTTTCGAAATCGGTCCAGAAGTGTTGGCCGGCAGGCGTCAAAACCAGCCCGATGCGGATCACCGTAGATTTGAGCAAGACTTAGCCATAAGGCAGCTTCATCACCTCCTACCTCCCCTCCAGCCTCGCCGCCTTCTCCAGCGCCGCCAGCTGCGCCTCGTCCAGCGTCAGGAACTCCATGATGTGCTGCACCACTTCGGCGCGTGCATTGCTCAGTGCGCTGTGCAGTTCGAAGCCGTTCGGCGTCTTCGTCTTGGCCAGCCACTCGCCATAGGACGGGCGGCGGTAATAGCCGGTCGCCGCCGCCAGGTCGGCAAGCACCATCTCGCCGTCCTGGCCTGAGAACACCCTGAGATAGGCCTTGGTCAGCGCATCCTGCGCCTTGGCCGGGCCGCCGGCCTGGCTCGAATGGGCGAAGCGTTTGCCGCTCATGCGCCGCCCTCGCCGCCCTGCGACATCAGCCCGCCGAGACTGTCGAGCAGACCGCTGTCGCGCGCCTGCACGGCGGCGGGCACGGCATCCTTGGCCACCTTGCCAGCGTTGGCGATCGCGGCCATGCCGGCCTGCGCAGCTTGCGCCTTGGCTCTGGCATCGCGGATACCGGCAACCTCGTCCTGGCGGCGAAAGATGCGCTGCGGACTGCGGCCGGCGCTCTGCACGATCTTGAGCGCCTCGTCGCCGTCGATATTGTCCATCACGCTCGCGTCGAACTGCGCCATCTGCATGGCCGTGGTCACCACCTGGATTGTATCGCGCGCCTCGGCCGAGCGGCGCAGCACGTCGAGCGGGCCGGTGAAGGTCGGCCGCACCGCCTTGCCGGCAAGGCTCGCCGGCGGCAGGAAGCGGCTGTCTTCCTCGTATAATCCTTTGTCCTCGAGGATGCCGAGCTCGCGGTCGAGATTCGAGGCAAAACCGGCCTGGATGATCGAGCCGGAGGGTCCGAGCAGCGCGCCCTTTTCCTCCTGCCGGATCAGCGCTTCGGTCGCCGTCATCTGCGGGTTCTGCACCAGCGTCTGGAACAGATTGACGAACATCATGTCGCGGATCTCCTCGGCCCGGCTTTCCGCGTAGCTGAACGCATAGGTCGGGTTCTGCCCCGTAGCGATCGGCGCAATCAGAGGCCGTCCCTGATCGTCGATCAGGCCGGGATAGTTCTCGCCGGGATTGAGCACCGGCACATAGTCGAGCCGCGCCTTCGAAGCGGTCGCCGGATCGGTGACCTGCTGCAGCGCCCTGAGGCCGGAGCGGCGCACGGCGTTTTCCTCGCGCACCGTGGTCAACGCCTCGATGGTCGGCGAAATGCCGTAGGGGTCGCCCTCGTAAAGGCGCCAGTTGAAGCACGACACCGGGAAGGAGCGGAAACCGCTTTCCCTGACGATGACCTCCTCGTCCTCGAGGACGTGACAGGAGGCGAAGGCCGTGTCGAGATACTGGTAGGATCCGCCCAGCCGATACATCTTGCGCTCGTCGCGTGGCTGGATGCACTGGATCAGCGAAATCTTGGTCTCGCATTTGGCGGGATCATCGACCAGCATTTTGATCCGCGCCGGCAGCTTCTCATAGCCGAGCAGCTGTGCGGCCTGGCGCGCCGTGCGCTCGTAGCGGCGGTGGAAAATATCGACTTGACCCCAGCGGTTGCGGCAGAGATAGCCCTCGACCACGGGGATCGAGGCATAGCGGATCAGCGTGTGGGGCGCAAAGCCCTCCTCGGCGTAGAGATAGGCCGGGCCGTAGCGCACGACGTTGCGCAGGCAGGCCTGCGTTGCCGGCACGAAGTTCGAATTGGCGGAATAGCGCAGCGAGAACAGGAAATCGCGAAGCGCCCCCGCCCATTCCTTTTCCTCGTCGCTCTCTTCGTCGTTCAAGGCGGCGGTCGACAGCCCGTGCCATTTTTCCGACTGCGGGATGATCAGGCTTTCCAGCCCAGCGGCCAGCCGGTTGGCTGCCGAGTTGATGGTGTTGGCGTAGACACGCGCACCCCGCCGCTCGTGCCGCTGAGCCTGCGAGTCAGGTCCGGATTGCCGGCGCCCGCTCCAGACATCGGGCGCGTCGGGGTCGCAGAATTCCGACACCGCCTCCCAGACAGCCTCATACTGGCTGCGCTCGCTCTCGAGTTGGGCCTGTCGCGACAAGATATCGTGGGCGCGGGAATCGCTCGTCATGGCATTCTTTCTTCGGTGGGCTGAGCTTATGTTAGGGCGGTCGAATTTTGTCCGCTTTTGCGATGTTCAAGGGTGGCGCGGCGGGCCTTTAAGGAGGTCGATGTGACAATGCCGGAGAGCCTACCCGGTGCCCTGACGAGGCGAAGCAAGCAGGTTGCAAAGCGGCTGATCGGCTACGACTCCCGCAACTGGCTGCGCATCAGGCAGATCGAGGCATTCACCGCATTTCTTGAGGCGGACGGCCGCAAATCATCTGACGTGATCGAGCTTTCGCCCGGCTGGAACCGCTACTGGAAGACGATGTGCTCCAACTAGACCTCGGTCGATTTCCCCGATTTCGACATCTGCAAGGACCGCACCGACCGGCAATATTCCGTCGTCATCGCCGACCAGGTGCTGGAGCATGTGCAACGGCCGCTTGCCGCCGCGCAAAATATCCATGCCATGACCCGGCCGGGCGGCTGGGCGATGGTGGCCACACCGTTCCTGTTCAGGGTGCATGCCAGGCCGCACGACTACAACCGCTCCCGCCGGTGATGGTCGAAGGCGGTTTCCCGGAATCCGAGATAGAAGTGTTCGGCTGGGGCAACAAAGCCTGCGCAAAAGCCCATATCGGCGGCCCAGTGCGCGCCTACGGCCTATGGCGCGACCTCAGCAACGACGAGGAATACCCGCTGATGGTGTGGGCATTTGCGGAAGCCGGGGTGACAGGCCGAAGCCTTCCCTTCTCCCCTTGTGGGAGAAGGTGGCCGAGCGCAGCTCGGTCGGATGAGGGGTGTTGGAAGGATCACTCCCTTGAAGGTTTAAGTGATTGAAATCATTCGATGTTTCCACGCCGCATTTCTTCCAGCACCCCTCATCCGTCTCGGCGCAGACGCGCCGATCCACCTTCTCCCACAAGGGGAGAAGGGAAGGCTCTCATCCCCGCCTCTTCACCAACCGCGCCAGCCGCCGCCAGGTCCACCAGGGCAAACCGCCGCGATTCCTGAACACCCGCTTCATCGCGCCCATAATCACACCCCCAGCAGCACGCGGCGCTGGCCGGTGAGGTCGCTGGGCGACAGATCGGTCTTGACCGTGCCGGCGGTGCCCTGGCGCTGTTCGAGCTCAGCCCTGAGTGCCGCCTCGCGCGCCTGCACGTCTTTGTCGGCGATGGTCGGTGTCGGTGGCAGCGGCTTCAGCGCCGGCGGCTTTTGGAAGAGGCACATGGTTCCAGCTTTCTCTTGTCCAGTCATAGAGTAAAAAATCCTCGCCGTTCCGGCCGTAACCCGGCAAGCGGCAGCGTTCCGTCGCGCCCAGCCGACCGAGCCAGCGCAGCGCCAATTCATTGGCGGCGAGCGCCCGCGCCTCGACCCGCCAGGCGCCGCGCGCGGCAACCTTCGGCCCGAGCACGGCGTGAAAGAACTCGGTGATACCAGGCACGCAGCGCTTCATGCGGCGCGTGCCCCAGCTCCAGGCGATCCATAAGCCGCCGCGCTGTTCGGCGGCGCCAAAGCCGGCCTCAGGATTGCCGTCGAGCTCGGCGACATAAGCAAGACCCTGCAGCGCCGTCAGCGCCAGCAGCGCCGGCGACCACTGATCAAGCTGGCAGTCGATCTCGGCCCGGTCCTCCGGGCGCAAATTGGCGGCGATGTAGCTGAGGTCGCGTAAGGTGGCGGGGATGATGCGGAGGGTCATGAGGCGGTCATGGTGTGTGGTTGCCGTCGGAGTTACCGAAACGCCCCCAGCGGATCGCTTTGCCCCGCCTTCCGCCGTGCCATCTTGAACTCCGCCGGATCGACCGCCGCTTCCCTCAGCATCATCACGCCGTAACGCGTCGCCGCCATCAAATCGTCGCGCAGCTTCACCACCTGGCCGTCCCTGCGGTGATAGAGTCGAAACTCCTCGAACCAGGGTAAAAGCGTCGAAAACACCTTGAAGCGGCCGCTCTGCATGCGGTCGAGCATCTCCATCAGCCCGGCCTCGACCGAGACGGCGCCGTCTGGGAATTGCGCATGGCGGGTCAGCATGTTGAGCCCATGCGCGGCGTATTGTTTGGCGAGTGCCAGGCCCGCACCTTCCAGCGTCTCGCGACGGCCGTCGCGCGGCCATGCCCAGGGCAGCCATTCGCCCCACGGTTTCAGGGTCAGCGCCTGCATGGCCGGCGTCTGCTGCGACGCCCGGCAGGCTTTGGTGACATAGACGACATCGGCCTCCGTGTCCCAGGCGAGCTCGACCGCGGCCGACGGATGATCCCAGCCGAAATCAAGCGCGCCAAGCCGTGGCCAGTAGCGCGGCAGCCGGAACGGCTCGCAGGCGATCAGCTCCTCGGCCACCGGAAAGATGCGGCCAGAGCCGAGCACCGGAATGCCCTTGGCGCGCGCCTCGCGCTCATGCGCCGGATAGGCGGCAATGATCTCGGCGCGCTGCCGCGGCGTATAATGCTCGGCATCGTCGATGGTCATGAAGGTGACGTGGCGGGTCATAGTTCGCTTCCCCGGCTTGAATCATTTTGGCAGGAGCGGGTTCCAACGCGCTGCCTTTGCATCTCAATTTTGCATCGCTCGGGGGCAGCCAGCCACGGAGCCCGGGCCCAAAAAGTCGGGGTCAGATCGCCCGACGTTTGATGCGCACGACTTTCGGCGCCTGCGCATCCATGAACATGTAGCACCTGCCGAGCAGCGCCTTTTTGCCAAAATCATCGAACACATTTTGCCCGAGCGGCGTGATCAGCACCTCGTCGGTCGTCAGTCCGTCCTGGTGGCGAGCCTCGATCTCTGGCCAATGCGCCTTGGCAATGTCGGTCAGCACGACATTGAAGGCCGGATGATTGTAACTGACCAGCAAATTGCCATCGTCCATGTCGGACGGTTTCATGTCCGGGTGGTAGTTGTAGATCATGGCAAGCGTCTGGATGGCTGCCAAGGATGCAGCGCCATCGGAAAGGTGAGGCTCCGTCAGCACACAGGTGCCGTTTTCAAAGATGGCAAAGTCACGCTCCTGGTTGAAGTAGTAGCCAAAGCGCTCCTCGATACGATCGATGGGCTGCGAAAAGGATGGCCGCCATTTCGGAACGGGAGGAAAGGTCGCTGACATCCCGGCGCTGCCCGCTGAAGATAGGACAATTGAAGACAGACCGCCGATCAACATCATCCGCCTATTCATAGTCCTGATCCAACCCGCCCCGCGTCGCCAGTCTAGTTTCGGAACGCTGCTTGGCAACCGCAATGATTTCGGTGCGGCGGCATCGTCGTTGGGTCATGAAGGTGACGGCGGTTCATATTAGCTTGCCGTAATTAGTTGCTGATACGAGCGACTGCCATTGATAATACTGTCCATCAGTGCAAAGCTGCTGACAACTTGGGGGAAATACATGATCCGCATAGCAATCGTTGTGGCCATGGCAGCCAGTGCGTCAGCATGCCAGTCGAACGTGCCTTATGACACGAGCAAGCAGACCTGCAATATGTATGAGCTCGACGGGGACCAACACAAAGTTTGCGCCCCGGACACACCGAACAAAGTATGCAATGTCTGGAGCAATCAGAGGGGCGACAAAAGGATATGGTGCCAACCGCTCACTCGGAAAGCAACCGATCCCAAGGCCCGCGCCAGACAGCTTGCAGGAACCAAATACCCTTGATTCGACTTCATCCGCCGGCTTTCCCCATCCCCTCCATCTCCTGCGCCGACAAAAACAGCAGCACCACGTCCGACATGCCGAGCAGCGGCGTGAAGGTGACGATGGTGATGCCGCCGGTCGCGTTGGTGCGGGTCAGGCCTTCGGAATAGATGTCGAGCGGCGGTTCTTCGTCGAACCAGACGCCGTGCAGCGTCTCGCCCTGCCATTTCTCGCGGCCCTTCTCGTAGCTCTTGAACGACAGCACCGATTCATCGGCCTGAACATCGCCGCCGCCGCCCCAGCGCACCACGACGCTGTCGAGCGCGCCCGGCGCCCGTCCCGCCATCGTGCTGACGATGGCGTCGGCCGGGATCATGCCGGTGCCCCAGGCCGCCGGCTGCTGCGGCGGGCCAAGCAGGATGCGCTGCGGGTTGTCGCGCGTGCCTTCGCCGGTAACGCCGGCCGCCCAGAACCGCACGGCGGTATCGAAGACCTTGCCCTGCCACCAGTCGGGATAGCGGCCGGTGAGGTGCATCGCCCATTCGGCGCCGCCGGCCCTGGTCTTGCCGAGCTGATTGCCGGCCATGAACAGCCGCTCGCGATTGGTCGCGCCGGCGGCGTGGAACTCGGCCTGTCGGGGATAGGGCCGATAGGCGGCAAGCTGGTTAGTGCGGCGCCTCCGGTCCAGCTCCGCCAGCAGGCTGAGATATTCCTTCCTTGCCGCCCGGCTGTGCGAGGCCTGTTGCGAGGCTCGGCTTTTCGAGGAACGGCCTGAGGACGGCTTCGAGGCCGCGGATGCGCTGCCTGATTTCGTCATCGCTCAATGCATCCAGACTGTTGATGTTGACAAGCAGGTCCCTTGGCAAATCCTTGGGCAGCACCGAAAGCACGATCTTCAGATACTGGTCGGGCTTTTCGGTGCGAACCTCGGCAATGACGCCGGCGCCATGCGCCCGGAAATCGGCGCGGATGGCTTCGAGGAAACCATCGCCCAGCGTCTTCTTCGCCCGCTTCGGGCGCGGCGCCGGCGGCTGCGCCGGTGTGCCGGGCGGCTTGCGCCTGGCGCGGCCGGGCGACTTGGCGGCGGAAGCTTTGTCAGTCATTGGCTGCGGCCCCGAAGGGCTCGGCTGGCGCGATCCCGGCCGCAGCGCTCCCGGCTGTGTCAGTCTTCGCCGCTTTGCTCGCCGCCGGCCGTGCAGCCCTTCGGGCCTTGCGCGGCTTCTTGCGGGGTTTGGCGCGCGGCGCTCTGGCGGCGCCGGTCTCCCCCTCGGTCGCCTCGGCGGCCGGTCGTGACACTTGTTTCAGCCTGGCGCGGACCATACCGACCGCACGGGCGTCGAGACCATGTGCTCCCACGGCAAACCCAAAGCCGCCGGCCGCATTGACCGCACCGCCCCGGACCATGCCGATCCGCACGCCGTCCGGCACCTCTTCAATCCGGCCGGCGCGCAATTGCGGCACGCCCTCGAACTGGCCGATGGCGCTGACGACCTCGCGGCCGTCATCGTCGGTGATGATGGTGGCATAACGGTTGGACATCGGGGGGTCTCTGGGAGGTGCAGTATTCGTTACGGGAAGCGTCGCGATCCTTCGCGCCCCCTCTGTCCGGCAGGACAGGACAGAGGGGGTGCTGTCCCGCCGACATTTGATATCGGCAACACAGGCACAAACGTTCGAGAAGGCTAAAAACAAAAACCCGCCTCGGCGGGCGGGTCGTTGGCGCAACTCAGCACCATGACTATATTCCTAGCATAGCTGCCGTCACAAAGCAAGCGAAATCTCGTGGGCCGGCCCAAAATTCGGCCCCGCGCCGCGATATGCTGCAGCTGTCCGGATCGGAACCGGCGTTCGCGCGTTTGCAATTTTGCCAATGGGAGCAAAGCCATGAATGTCGCCAATCTGCAACTCGAAGGCCTGCTGATGGCCGTCGCATCGATCAATCAGGTCCTGGTCCGCAAGGGCGTGCTGACGGTCGAGGAGATAGACATCGCCTTGCGCAAGGCCGAAGCCAGCGAGACCAGCGAGGAGCGGTCCGAAGGCATGTCGGCGTCGAGCCGCGATGCCGTCAACTTCCCGATCCGGCTGCTGGAACTGGCCAATCAGTGCCAGCCGGAGGCAGATATGCCGTCGTTCTCGAAACTGGCGCGCATGGTCGGCCAGATGAAGGAACCCTACAACGACCAGATGTGACGTCGCGATCGCCTCCCCGTCCGTATCGGAACCCTGCTTGCCGCCGAGGTACGATCAGCTGACTGATACAGGCTTCCAGGTCAGCACGCGGCCCGGCCCGTGCACTGCGGCAAACAGCAGCCCGGCCAGGAAAGTAAAATGATCGACGAAGAAGCCGAATTCGGCCTGGTTGCCGGCCCAGTGCGACGGCCCGTGGAAGGCAAAACCGAGGAACAGCACATAGGCGCCGGCGACAAGAGCGGCCTGCGAGAAGAAAGCGCCGGTCAGGAAGCACAGCACGAGGACGATTTCGAGCAGCGCCGCGCACCAGGCCAGAAACAACGGGAACGGAAATCCGGCGGCGGCGATGTAGCCCGCGGTGGCGCCCATATCCATGAACTTGAAGGCCACCGCCATCAGGAAGACAGCCGCGAAGATCAGGCGGCCAATGAGGATTGCGGCGGTCTGCCATGGCGTTTGAAGGATTTCGGACGGCATGTCTCTCTCCCAGCTGTTGCGACGGTTTCGACCCAAGGACGATCGGTCGGCCGCAAGTCCGACATCGGCCGAAGCTTTCTATGCCCTATCTCCTCATGAATAAACCGCCCGGCTGCGATCGATGCAGCGCCGCTGCTTTTTTGCGTTCACCACCAGGATCCGGCGACGGCCTTGACCGACAGGAGTTCCTCGCCTAGTGAGTAGACAGACCTGTCTCACTGCTTGGGGCCAAACCATGATCTCATCATCGCCGCTCGGCTCCGACAAGCGCAGGCACGTCGTCGAAACCGCTTATGCACTGTTCAAGCGCGACGGCTTCCATGCCACCGGCATCGACCGGATCATCGCCGAGGCGGAGGTCGCCAAGATGACGATGTATCGTCACTTCCCCAGCAAGGCCGATCTGATCGTCCAGGTGCTCGACTATCGCGCCCGGCGTTTCGACCGTCAGCTCGATCGCCTTGCGGAAGAAGCCGTCACGCCCGAGCAGAAGATCGCGACCATCTTCGACTGGTACGAGCGCTGGTTTCGCAGCGCCGATTTCCACGGCTGCCTGTTCGCGCATGCGCTGGCAGAGTTTGGCAACCCAGAGCACCCGGTGTTCAAGGCCGTCGCCGGGCAGAAGAACGGCCTCAGGCGCAGGATGCAGTCCATCCTCGAGGACATGATGCCGCCCGACCGGGCCGCAAGCACGGCGGCGGCGCTGCTGATGCTCATCGAGGGGGCAACTCTCATGGCTGAGATGGGACAGGCCGACACAGCCATTTGCGATGCCCGCAAGGCTGCCTTCAGCATCCTCGCCGCTCCCAGCGCCATGACCGCGCCATGAGCGCGACGGTCATCGGGCTGGCACTGCTTGCCGCAATCCTGCATGCAAGCTGGAACGCCTTTCTGCGAACAGGAGCCGACAGGCTGTGGACCGTCACCGTGATGAGCTTTTCGAGCACGGTGGTCGCCGTTCCGTTGGCGATCTCTAGCGCGTTTCCGGCACCCCATGCCTGGCCCTATGTCGTGCTCTCAGCCTGCCTGCAGGTCGGCTACACCATGTTTCTGGTGGCTGCCTACAGGAACGGCGAACTGGGCCAGGTCTATCCGATCGTCCGCGGCAGCGTGCCGCTGCTGGTCACACTTGGCGGATTTCTCCTGGCCAACCAGCATCTCGCCCTGCCGCAAATCCTCGGCGTCGGGCTCGTCGCCGGCGGCATCATGAGCCTTGCCTTGGGAAAGGGACGGACAGACATCACATCGATCCTCCATTCGCTGGCGGCGGGTGCGATCATCGCCGCCTATGCGACGGTCGATGCGATCGGCGTTCGTCAGGCGGGAAGCGCCACTGCCTACACCGCATGGGTTCTGCTGATCTACGGTGCCCTGCTGCCGGCAGCCTTCATTGCCTTCCGTGGCCGGCTCGTCGTCGATGTTCGCTCTGCCGAAACGCTTAAGGCGCTCGGCGGCGGCGTGTTCGCGCTGCTGGCCTACGGCCTCGTGGTCGCCGCTTTCGCGCTCGGGCCGGCCGGCCCGATCACGGCGATGCGGGAGACCAGCGTCATCTTCGCGGCGTTGATCGGTTGGCTGTTTCTCGGCGAGATGCTGACGCCCCGGCGCATCGCCGCCTGCGCCATCGTCGCACTCGGCGCCATCTGCCTCGGCTATCAGCCGTGAGACTCCGGCGGGGCTCGAAGCGGCCTACTCGGCTGCCGCCTCCGGATGGCTGATCGGTGCCCGCACCGTCCCGTACTGGCTGCCCCAGCGGTCGGTCATCTCGCAGCGTATGTCCCACAGTTCCGGGAAGAAGCGATGAAGGGCGCCGGCCTGCAGCAGTTCGACCGGCCGGCCCTTGAGCGATTTCGAGCCTAGCCCGATCGAACGGTGGATGAGGTAGAGATGATTGGCGCGGAATTTCTGGAACAGCTCGTCGAATTCGATCAGCGCCTCGGCGACGACATAGCTGTCGCCGTGATCATACCTGATATCGTAGACATCCTCGACCGAGAGCCCGCGACCATCGAGATAGGACGCCTTGTAGGCCCGCCACAGGTCCGGCGGCATGCGCAAGAGCAGCTTGAAGCCCGGCGATTCCTGGCCGCTGCCATTGCCGAGTTGCAGGCGAATCTCCTGGTATTCCTTGGGCGACATGGTTTCGAGCAGGTCGAGCTGCGCCGTCATCATGCGCATCAGCCGATGCACGCGCCCCATCAGCGTAACGACGCGATGCGTGTTCTGCTGTTCGAGGAAGTCGACGACATCGACCAGCGTGTAGGTTATGAGCTTCATCCACAGCTCCTCGACCTGATGGACGATCTGGAACTGCAGCTCGTCGGCATTCACCATCTCGGCCAGCGGCTTCTGGCAGGCGAGAAGCTTGTCGCACCTGAGGTAGACGCCGTAGTCGCGCATCTCGGGCGCTTCGATGCGGGCATAATAGTCCGGCTTGTGCATTGCAGCTGCTCCTTTGCCCGGCCCGTCGGTTCAGGGCATCCGAGCCTGAAGAATAAGCGCTTTTGGCTTGAACATTGTTCCCTTCTGTTATTCAAATAGCGAGAATTGAAGGACGAACTGCCATTCGTGGAGCCGTCTTGGAGAACGTTTGATGCTGGATGCCCTTGACCGCAAGATCGTCGCAGCGCTGGAACGCGACGCGCGTACCTCCTTCGCTGTGCTCGCCGACGAGGTCGGTTTAAGCAAGACGCCGTGCTGGAAGCGGGTCAAGGCGCTGGAGGACGCCGGCATCATCCGCGGCTACTCGACACGGATCGACCCGGCAAAACTCGGCTTCGGCATCGAAGCCTTCATCCAGGTGTCGATCGATTTCGAGCTTTCCGAGGCCTTCGAGGCGGCCGTCCAGGCGCACCCGCTGATCCGGCGCTGCCACGCCACGACAGGCGAGGCCGACTATCTCCTGCAGATCGTGACGGTCGACATGATGGCGCTGGACAGGATGCTGCGCGTCGAGCTCAGCCGCCTGCCCGGCGTGCGCCGCACGATCACCTCGATGGCCATGCGCGAGATCAAGGGCGACATTTCTTTCGCCAATGCCGTTGGGCATACGCAGCAGAAGCGATAGGCGCTCGGCAGCGGCCGGGTTCGTTCGATTGGAGCCAGTCAACGGGATGGTTCAGGCTGCGGGATGGTTCAGGCTGCGGTTTTGTCGGGCTTTTCTATCCCCGATGCCGGGCTTGGGGCTGGATCGACATCCGGCTCCTTCTGCTGTTCGGCGTCAGCTTTCCGCTTCGGGCAGTCTTCGTAGCCGTGGTCGCGCCCGCCGCAATAAGCGCAGCATTTTGCAGGGATATCGGGGCGAAACATCGTCATGCATTGAAATGCACGTGGCGCCGGTCTGGTTGCGTCGCACCGTTGCTTTTCGCTTACATAGGAATTTGGCGCTGAACCGAGTCTTAAGGCGTGTAGCCCAGCGCAGCCAAGGCCGACAGCCCTGCAACCAGGCCAATTGCGATAACAATGCCGAAATGCCGTTCCAGGAATTTGCGCCCCTGCCAATCGTATCGCATATCTGAAACTCCGCCGCGTAATCTGGGGCAATGTGTTCAGGCGTCAAGGCCGGGGTCCGTGACAGGCGGTAGACAGGCAGCTGCCATTGTTCATATCGTGGTTCATATCGGAACGCGGAACGACACCTCATGGCCGAGCATTCTTCATCGGCGGGAGAAAACCACTCCCAGCCCGCTGCGGCATCTGACCCCCGCCTGGCCTTTGTTTATGCGGAAGCGGTGCGGGGTCTCCTGCATCAGCAGAACGTGGTGGAGAGCCTCAATACGCGAGCGGGCAATCTGATCTTTGCAACCGCGTTCGTGAGTTCTCTCCTCGGCGGCAGGGCTCTCCTGGACGGACTTGGGCTGTGGGACTGGCTGGCGCTGGCGTTGCTTTTCCTGATCGGGCTGCTGGTCGTGATTATGTTGTGGCCCTACTACGCCTATACGTTCCGCTTCGATCCAGAGCAGCTGCTCCAGGACTTTGTCGATAAAGACCCTTCCGGCACCATGGATGTGATGCACCGCGCGCTTGCGCTGCGCATTAAAACCGACATGGCCGGCAATTGGCGGATCATTCAGCGCTTGCGCATGTCGCTACAGCTTGCCTTGTTTCTATTGTTGCTGGAACTTCTGGCGTGGCTGTTGGCCATAACACGAGTCTAAGCTCAGGTCACATTGTCCAGCATGGTGAAGACTGCTTTGAGGCAAGATACGCGACAATCTATCGTCCTAAAGCTGAGCTTCGATAGCCACCTTGTCTATTACCGACCATGCTTGTACAATTTTTTTTTCACGAAATTCGTAGATAATATTCTCGGCAAAGGAAACTCTCCTACCGTTTACAGGGAGGCCAAGGAACATTTCTTTCGGCGTACAGTCGAACGCTAGCCGGCTCGCTATATAGGGCGGATCGGAAATCAGCATCTGAACATTGAAATGAAGGTCCGGAATTTCAGCAAAGTCTCCCTCCAGCATTTCGAGATAACCTGATAACCCCAGCCGCCGGCCGTTGTGGATCACCTCATCATGAACGAATTGTCCCAGCTTCGGCCAGTCCTGCTTATTCAGGCAGGCAATGTAGTGTCGGTAGACGTCCGAGAGGTCGGTTTTAATCACGGCGATTGCTCCTATCTTCTACAAGGCCCTGCTGAAAAGGGCGTGTCTAGTGCTCAAGCAGATGACGGCATGAAGCGGCTTCATGCGCGGATGAGAAAGTGTTAGACAACGTTCACTTCCTCTACTCCCGCTTCGTCTAATGGTAGGACAGCGCCCTTTGAAGGCGTGAATCGTGGTTCGAGCCCATGAGCGGGAACCAGCAGCTTCCCAGCCGGGCAACCGATCGGTCTTGATCCGATCAGACTGTTGCAACGCGCAGCAATGCCCGGGGGACCGGTGTGCCTGCCTTTCCGAATGGTAAGGATGGTCGGCCGGACCAGGGCACCCTATATCGACCGGATGTGACGGAGGACGACATGGCAGACGACAAATCCAAGAGCAAGCAGGACCGCAAACCGGCCTCCGGCGAGGAGCCTTACGACGTTGCGGCTTTTGCAAGAAAATACGGCATACCGCCGAGCGAGGCCGCGACCATCATCAAGCGGTACGGTCCTTCGAGAAAGAAACTCGATGCGCATATGGCGAGCCGCAACGCCTGATCCGCATCCGGCGGCGTCGACCCGGACCATCACCGCGCCGGATCATCATCGGATCCTCACTGCGACTTGACCATACCGCGTGTTTCCGGTGCCTGCCGGCGCTATCGGCCGGATTCAACGCCAGGTTTCAGGAACGCAATAACTCTTTTACTTTGACGCGATACCACCTAGCGGCAATCGTTGGGGGGTCGAATGTCGGACGGTGCATTGCGTTTTGAATGTGTCATGGAGCCAAACGGCAGATGGATGGTGTGGGACGTCAGGCTCGATCTGCCGGCCCAGTTTTCGGCGCTTGCGCTGATCGGCCTGTGTCACGATGAGGCCGTTTCGCTCTGCAGCCTCTTGAACGAGGCAGGCTCCGAGACAGGCTCGAAGGAGGCCCGGCAGAGCCGGGCCTCCTGATGATTGCGCCGACTGCCGGATAATTTCCCACTCTGCTTTGGCTGCGGATATTGGCACGGCAGGCAAATGTCGCGCGCCTGCCCGCTCGCCATTTGCGGTAAGACCGGATCTTGCCTTGATAAACAAAGGTACTAATTTAGCTGACTAATCGGTTCGCATTGGCGAACCGGCATGGCCAAAAAAGTCGAGCTGGAACCATCCAGCATTCTGCGCTCTCTTCGGCGGAAGCCTATGAGGCGACCTATGGAGCGCGGATTTATAGCTGTTGCTCTTATATTAGCTTAAGAGCATATTTCGTCAGCCGGCGAACTGCCCAAGCCGGTTAGGCTCGGCGCCATTCCCCTCGATCCCTTGACGCCGAGCCGCGGGGATCGGCAGCGCTGGAGGCGAACCATGCCCATGTATCTCACGCAATTCAGCTATACGCCCGAAACCTGGGCGCGCCTGATTGAAAACCCTGAGGATAGACGCGAGGCAGCCCGCACCTACATCGAGTCGGTGGGCGGAAAGCTGCACGGGTTCTGGTATGCCTTCGGAGAGCACGATGGCTGGAACCTGTGGGAGGCTCCAGACAACGTTTCGATGGCATCTGTCATGCTGGCTATCGGTGCGGGCGGGGCGCTCAGCTCGTACGAGACCACCGTCCTGCTAAGCGTCGAAGAGACGATGCAGGCGCTTGGGAAGGCAAAGTCAATCCGCTATCGTCCGCCGGGAAAGCCCTGACCAACTCGCAGTGTCGACGCTGGAACTATTCTGGACGTTCTCGCGGCTTTTGGCTTTCTCACCTTCGACCGACGCGAATCCGATCTCGCGCGTGACGGATCGCTGGCCGTCCTGCAGCCTCGCACCCGGCCAGCGGATGCTATGCTCGCCGTCCAGCTGGCAAAGCCGCTTGCGCGCTCGCCCGGGCCACGATCGCTTGCAGCGGCTCCGGCCGGTGCAGCAGAAATCCCTGGCCGAAGGCAACGCCCATACCCCTGAGGATGTCGAGCGAAGCCTGCTCTTCGATCTTCTCCGCCACCACGGAGCAGCCGAGGCTTCTGGCGATGCCGGATATGGCCGAGACGATCTCGCGGTCGAAGCGGCTCTCCGCAATATGCTCGATGAAGGAGCCGTCGATCTTGATGGCGTCGACGGGAAAGCGCCGGAGATATTCGAACGAACTCATGCCCGCCCCGAAATCGTCGAGGCTGACGCGGCAGCGTCGCTCGCGCGCCTTGCGGACGAACTGTTCGGCAGCAGTGAAATTGGTGACTGCGGCGGTTTCGGTGATCTCGAAGCCGATGCCGGAATGCGGCGCCCCGGTCTCATCGATGACGGCGTCGACGAAATCCCAAAGCTGCGGATCGCTCAGGGTCTGCGCCGACAGGTTGAAGCCGAGCGTGAGCGCCCCTGACTTCAGCGCCGGACCATGAAGCGAGAGCGCCGTCCTGATGATCCAGCGATCGAGCCGCGAGGCTATGCCGAACCGCTCCGCCGCCGGGATGAACTCGCCCGGCGGGATCAGCCGCCCGTTGCGCCCGGCGAGCCGCGCCAGGACCTCGACATGGCGGCTCTCTTGCAAAGGTGTTCCGAGCCGATGGATTTCCTGGCCGAACAGTTTCAGCCTTCCGTCTTCCATGGCATCGACGGTGTCGGCCGCCAGCCGCGCCGCATTGAGACCGCTGGAACCGGATGTTGTCTCAGGAGAGAACACCGCGAAGCGATTGCGCCCGGCGGCCTTGGCCGCATAGCAGGCGTCGTCGGCGCAGGCGAGCGCGTCGGCCACCGCGGTATTCTCATCGGCGACAAAGGCGATGCCGATGCTGGCCGCCAGCTTGCGCGACGCCGCCGTCGAGCCGAGGTCGGCATCGCAAACCGCCGCGAGAACGGCGCCGGCGAGACGCTCGGCTTGCGCTGCGTCGCAATCAGGCACCAGCAGCGCGAACTCGTCGCCGCCGAGGCGGGCGGCATGCACCGACGGCGGCAGACAGCCCTGAATGCGCTTGGCGACGCTCTTCAGTGCAAGGTCGCCGGCGGCGTGGCCGGCGAAGTCGTTCAGAGCCTTGAAGTAGTCGAGATCGACGTAGAAGATCGCGAGCGGGCGCGCCGTTGCGATATGCTCGGCCAGCAGCCGGTCGAATGCAGCGCGGTTCAGAAGGCCGGTCAGCGCGTCATGGTGGGCCGCATGGGCAAGTTCCTGCTCGCGTTGCTTCGCCTCGGTGATGTCGCGCACCGTGCCCAGGATCTGGCCCGACGACTGGGCGTCGGCGATGAGCCGTATCAGCGATTCGACATGTCTGATTTCGCCGTCCCGCCTGATGATGCGGTATTGCACGGCGACGACCTTTTGGGTTTGCAGCGGCGCCAAGTGGGCCCGCTCGGCGTCGGCCCTGTCATCCGGATGCAGATAGCTGTGCCAGAGGTCTTGCGACACCTCGTCGGTTTCGGCGACAAGCCCGAAGATTTCCCGCGTGCGCTGGTCCCAGTAGCTTTTGCGTGCGGCGAGATCGTGATGCCAGATGCCGGTGCCGCTGGCTGCTAACGCCAGGCGAAAGCGGACGTTGACCTGCTCAAGCTGTGCTTCCGCTTGCTTCTGCTTGGTGATGTCGGTCTGGACGCCCATCAGCCGGAGCGGCCGGCCTTCCGCGTCGCGCTCCACCACTCCGCCGCGATCGAGAACCCATACCCAGTGACCGGATTTGTGTTTCAGCCTGAGCTCGGTCTCGATGGAATCGGTCAGCCCGGCAATGTGGCGTTCGCCGCTGGCCACCGCCTGCTCGCGATCGTCGGGATGCGTCAGTTGCAGCCAAAGGTCGCTTGTCTCGGCAAGCTCGCCCTCGCCATAGCCGAGCATCTGCGACCACATTGCCGAGTAGAAACAGTCGCCGGTCCTGAGATCCCAGTCCCAGACGCCAAGATGCGCGCGTTCGAGCGCCAGCTCCCAGAACTCTCCGTTGCGATCCTTCTTGTCAGCCATGCCCCTTGCACTTCGCCTGCCCCGTCGCGGCCATTGTGCGACAAAAGCAACGAAGAAACCGTTACTGCGCAAGGAGCCGGCGAAGGGACCACAGGAGGCACGGCGGGGCGGTTGCTTCTCCGATGACAGGCACGTTGACCCCGGCCGGTCGCGACAACGAGGATGCGGAAGTCATCCGACCTAGCGCCTATGCGATCACCTGCAACTGGTTCCATGAGTTGAGCAGCGGCTGTCCAGCGCTGGTGGATTTTACCTCAGGGCAATCGCTTCAGCTTTGTGCTGCCCCTCATCTGCCTGCCGGCATCTTCTCCCCATAGAGTGACGAGGAGAAGGGGCTGGCCGCAACCTCGGCACGCTTTCTGCAACGCTGGAGACTGGCGAAATCCGTGGCGAAGGTGTCTTTCTCCCCGCCACTATACGGGGAGAAATGCCCGGCAGGGCAATGAGGGGCGGCGCCGTTATCGACAGTGGTCAACCCAACACCCGGTTGGAGCAATTTTGTCTGAAGCGATTGCCCGGCGTTATCTCCTGGCCGCTATCCCAGCCACCACCAAAGCCCGCCCAGCACCGCCACCACCCCGGCGATCGACAGCCCGAGCATGATGTACGATCCCTTGATGACGTCGCGGATCACCTTCTTGACGCTTTCGCGGTCATTGAGGTTCGGGAACGGCTCCTGCGGTTCCGCCACGCCGAGAAAGCGGCACAGCGGCCCCCAGCCTTCGGTTACCGTGAACACCAGAAGCTTTTCCGGCGGCACGGCTGCCTTCACCTCCTCGGTGTAGGCGTTGTAGCGCGCGATCGCCCGCTCGCGGTCGTCCATCACGCCGGCCAGTACACGGCCCCAGATCAGCTTGCGCGACATGTCGCCGAATTTTCGGCCGAACGGCGTCAGCCACTCCAGGATCTTGAACTGCCAGAGGTTCTCGGTGAAGTAGATCGTATCGATCGTGCTGTCGTACCAGCCTGCGGCGCCGCGCGGGTGAAGCGTCAGCAGCAGCTTGGCGTCAGGGTATTCGGCCAGCAATTCCCGCCATACGCAGCAGCCGGGATTGTCGACCGTCGCCGTGTAGTTGGCAAACACCCGGTCCCAGTCGTGCGGTGTGCCGGGCTTGCTGTTCGCCACCTTGCGCCAGAAGTCGAGATGGCCCTTGTTGGCCTTGTTGAGGATCACTTCCTGCATGTGATAGCAGGGAAAGCCGAGCCTGTTCAGCGCGGCAAAGGTCGACCATGTGCCCGTGCGTCCAAATCCCGCGCCGATTACCTTGAGCGTCATGTAATCCTCCCCCTTGGCCCCATTCTCCCCTGGACTGATATTCTTGTTTTGTGGCAGTCCGCGGGGCCCACGTTGCGCCCAGCGCACCCGGCGCGCAACAACTTTCCATCGTGCCTTCCGCAATAGGTCTGCTCTTCTTGAATGGAACAGCACGACGCCAGGATGTATCTCAACCAGAGGATGCATTAAGCATGTGCAAACCTCTGATCCATTTGCCACTTGCGCAACCATTGAAAGGGTGAAAACGTTGGTCCGGGGTAAATGGGCAAGGGTGGCCGTCGCGGTTGTTAGAAGCTCCGGGACGGCTTTGAAGAGCGATGAATTTTCCACAGTTCCTGGTGGGGATGACCACCGCGTCATTCGTCGTGGCGCTCTCGACTTTTTTGGCAACGGGTTCAATCTGGAAGGCGCTGGGCTGGACGGTCCTTACCTTGATCGTTTCGCAGGTTGGATATTTTTTGTTCGTCGTCCAACTGATCTACAGAGCCGGGCGAAAGACACATAGGTGATCCGCCACCGCGAGTGCTGGACCGACGACGGTATGCGGTGTTGGCGCGTGTCGAGATTCAGGTTACGCGCCGGCAGAATATCGATGTGCTTAGATCATGATGTGACCGAAATAGATAAGATGGTCTAAGCCTTTTGAAAGCGGACTTGTTCGGTTCTGGGAATGTGCATTGGACGTTCCGTTACTTTAGTGAACCAGTATATATTTCCGGATACGTATGTCTGGTGTTGGCAGCACGGAAGCCTGCCTGTGGCTTGTGCAATAGGAGAGGCTTGAGGGCGATCGCTGCCCTTCTCGGTCATCGTAACGGTATGGATCCCTAGTCTGCGCTCCCGCTTCGCCCTAGGATGACGAACGGGGGAGTGTTGTTCAGCCAATCTCGAAGTTTGCGATTTGCCATCAACCGCCACCCGCACGCGGCGACGCAACTGCCAATCTTCACCGTCCGCGATTGGCCTTAAGCAGTGATGCCTTCGTCATCCTAGGGCGAAGCAGGAGCGAAGCGACGTCACGGAGATCCTAGGATCCATGTGGTCGAGAGGCGCGGCGCCGGACGTCTCCGGCCCCACGCGTCTGGCCAAAGCCGCTCATTCGGCCGCCAGCTTGTCCTGCGTCTTGGTGTCGAAATCGCTGGCGTCGTGGCGCTCGTGCAGCTGCATCGCCGGCTCGCCGAAGGAGCGGTTGACCATGCGGCCGCGCTGCACCGCCGGCCGTGCGTCGATTGCTTCGGCCCAGCGCTGCACGTTCTTGTACTCGTCCACTGCCAGGAAATCGCCGGCGTCGTTGTACATGCGGCCCTTGGCCAGCCCGCCATACCAGGGCCACACGGCCATGTCGGCAATCGTGTAGGCATCGCCGCCGAGATACTCGCTCACCGCCAGCCGCCGGTCGAGCACGTCCATCTGGCGCTTGGTCTCCATGGCGAAGCGGTCGATGGCATATTCGATCTTTTCCGGCGCATAAGCATAGAAATGGCCGAAGCCGCCGCCGAGATAGGGCGCCGAGCCCATCTGCCAGAACAGCCACGACAGGGTTTCTGCGCGCGCCGGCTGCTCGGTCGGCAGGAATTCGCCGAATTTTTCGGCCAGATGCACCAGGATCGAGCCGGATTCGAAGACGCGGATCGGCTTTGGCCCGCTGCGATCCATCAGCGCCGGGATCTTGGAGTTGGGGTTGACCTCGACGAAGCCGCTGCCGAACTGGTCGCCGTCGTTGATCCTGATCAGCCAGGCGTCATATTCGGCACCTTTGTGGCCGAGCGGCAAGAGCTCCTCCAGCATGATCGTCACCTTGACGCCGTTCGGTGTCGCCTGCGAATAAAGCTGCAGCGGATGCTTGCCGACCGGCAGCTCCTTGTCATGCGTCGGGCCCGCGATCGGCCGGTTGATGCTGGCGAAGGCGCCGCCATTTTCCTTGTTCCAGGTCCATACTTTCGGCGGTGTATATTGGTTCATCTTGGGAGGCCTTGGTGTTGTGAGCGGGGAGCGTCTCGGGGAGGATCAGCTTGCGCGATTAGAGCGGGAGGGTGAGGCAGGTTCGTCTACACATAGGTACAGGTAGTGCGGTCGCCAGGAAGTTCAACTTATGTTGAACTATTGCCGATGCCGCGCGCCCCTTCTCCCCAATAGGCCCCAAGGGGGAAGGGCTAATCGATGCCCTTGCGCCTCGTCACGTGCGCCATACCTATAGGGATATCGGGCCTTGCCGGCCCACGCATCGCTTGCCGGGATTGAGAGCATGACCATCGATACGATTTTGCGGTCCATCGTGGCGGTGCGCGCCTCGATCCCCGACGACGCCTTCACCGCCAACGCGCTGGGCACGAGCCGGGAAGGCAGCGGCGTGGTCATTCGCGATAACGGGCTGGTGCTCACCATCGGCTATCTCATCACCGAGGCGGAAGAAGTCTGGCTGACCGACCATAACGGGCGCGTGGTTCCTGCCCACGCGCTTGCCTATGACCAGGAATCGGGCTTCGGCCTGGTGCAGGCGCTGGCCCCGCTCGGCCTGCCCGCCGTGGCTTTCGGCGACGCGGCCAGGGCGATGGCCGGCGACCCCGTGGTGCTCGCCGACGGCATCGGCCAGGCGATCAGGGCGCACATCGTCACCAAACAGGAATTCGCCGGCTATTGGGAGTATCTCCTGGACGAGGCGATCTTCACCGCGCCGGCCCATCCGTCATGGGGAGGTGCGGCACTCATCGGGCAGGACGGCAGGCTGCTTGGCATCGGTTCGCTGCGCCTGCAGATGAGCCGCGCCGGCGAGATCGCCGACATCAACATGGTGGTGCCGATCGACCTTCTGCCGCCCATTCTCGACGATCTCCTGACACGCGGCCAGGTTGCCAAGCCACCGCGCCCATGGCTCGGCGCCTTCTCCGCCGAAAGCAATGGCGAGGTCGTGGTGATGAGCGTCGCCGAAGGCAGCCCCGCCGCCGAAGCCGGCTTGCGCCAGGGCGACATCATCTCGGACGTCCGCGACGGCGAAGTCGACGGGCTCGCCGATTTCTACCGCAAGCTGTGGCAGAACCCGGCGGGCGCCGAGATCCCATTGCGGGTGGTGCGCGACGGCCGCGAAACCTGGCTGCGCGTCAAGTCGGCCGACCGCAACAGCTTTCTCAAGAAACCGCAGCTGCAGTGAAGCAGTCCGTACCGGTCAGATCTTCGTGATGCGGGGACGCTGCCCTCACTCGCCGCAGGCGCTGAAGCCTGTTCCAGGGTTCCACTCAGAAAAGGCAATGACCTTGCCTCCCACCGCCACAGTCTTCTGCTTTGTGGTGCCATCGGGCTGCATCTTGCTGCTTTTGCCCTTGCCGGACAAAACATTGTAGTCGCAGTCGCTTGCGACATTGTCTTCGAGATAGTCATGATAATCATAGGCAAAGCCGGCGACGATAAAGGCGCCGTCGCGGTAAGCGAGCGTCAGCGTCTGGTTGGTCCGTTTGCTGCCGACCGGCATCGCCGGCAGATACAGTTTGATCGAGCCGTTGGGCAGTGCGGTCAGCTCCGGCTCGGTGTCGGAGGCCTCGTAGCCGGAGCGGTCGTAACCGTTCCACTCGCCGAGAATCTGGTCACGCACGATGCCGGCAGGACGCAAAAAGTTGTGTTCGCGATCCCTGAGAAAGAAATGCATGTCCATCGGTTCGCTTGGCTGGGTCTCGACGATCATCGCCAGGTCGACGGCGCCGTCGCCATTCCAGTCGCCGGTCAGCGCGGTGATGATCTTCTGGGTTTCTATCGGTTCCGCCAGGGCCACGGTCGGTAGCAACAGGATCAGACCGAACAGCGTCGATCGCATGGCACCATATCCCCCAGTTGAAGCCCGCCGTGTCCACCAGGCCGGTTCTGCCGCGGAGATACCTACAGTACGACGAGAAGAACCGCCATGGGCGCCGCGGGACAGCGCCCGCCTCTGTCCGCCAGGACAGAGGCGGCGCGAAGGAGCGCAACCTGCGCAAAGTAGCCGGCGGCCCGGCACGATCACGCCCGGGCCGATGTCCCATCCTCGCCAAAAATGCCGATCACCCAATCGATGAACACCCGCACGCGCGGCGCGAGCTGGCGGTTTTGCGGATACAGCGCCGACAGCGGCGTCGGCGCCGGCGGATAGTCCGGCAGCACCTCGACCAGCGTGCCGCACTCGAAATCGCCGGCGAAGCGGTAGTGCGGCGCTTGCACGAGGCCGAAGCCGAGACGGGCGAGTTCCGCCATCGTGTCGGAGCCGTTGACCGTCACCCGGCTCGGCAACGTGATGGTGCGCAGCTCGCCTCCAACCGTGAATTCGAGCGGCATCACCTCGCCGGTCCGCGACGAGCGGAAGCCGACCATCGCATGGCCACCGAGATCGTCGGGCGTTGCCGGCACGCCGTGCCTCTCCAAGTACGCGGGGCTGGCGCAGGTCACCTCGCGCAGCGTCGCCACCCTTCGCACGATCATGCCGCTGTCGGCCTGTTCGCCGGAACGCAGCACGCAGTCGACGCCTTCGCGTACCAGGTCGACCAGCCGGTCGCCGTCGCCGATATGCAGATCGATCCTGGGATAGCGGTCGAGGAACTCGGCGAGTCGCGGCAGGATGAAATGGCGGGCCATGAAGCCGTGCACGTCGATCCGCAGCTGCCCTTGCGGCTGCGCCGCCTGGAAGCCGGCCTCGGCATCCTCCACATCGGCCAGTATGGCAAGGCAGCGCTGGTAATAGGCCTGGCCGTCTAGCGTCGGGGTGACATGGCGCGTTGTGCGTTCGAGCAGCCTGGCGCCTAACCGCGCCTCTAGCTCCTTGATCGCCTCGGTGGCGGTCGATCGCGACATCGAGAGATCGGCGGCGGCCGCGGTGAAGCTGCCGCGTTCGATCACTCGGGCAAGGAGGCGCATTCGGTCGAGACTGTCCATCGCCATTGTTCGCCATATCCGAATGGTGTTGGCAAGTCCGGAGCGATTATCCCGGCGAGTTTATCACCTACCTTCAGTCCACAAGAATTGGAGAACTGACATGGCTATGCAGAATGGAAAGGTGGCGCTGGTGACCGGCGCCTCGAAGGGAATTGGCGCTGAAATCGCCAGAAGACTGGCGCGCGACGGCTTTTCGATCGTCGTCAACTACGCCAGGGGCGCTGAAGCCGCCGAACAGGTGGTGCGCGAGATCGAGGCAGAGAGGGGCGAGGCAATCGCCGTCCAGGCAGATGTCGGCGAGCCCACGGGCGTGGCGCGTTTGTTCGACGCTGCCGAGCAGGCCTTGGGCGGGCTGGACGTGCTCGTCAACAATGCCGGGATCATGAAGCTTGCGCCGCTCGCTGAAATGGACGTCGCGGATTTCGACCGGCAGATCGCGGTGAACCTCGGCGGCGTGTTTCACGGCATGCGCGAAGGTGCCAGGCGGTTGCGCGACGGCGGCCGTATCATCAGCTTCTCGTCCAGCGTCGTCGGGCTCTACCAGCCGACCTACAGCGTCTACGCCGCGAGCAAGGCTGGCGTCGAGGCGATGACGCATGTGTTGGCCAAGGAGCTCGGACCGCGCGGCATCACCGTCAATGTCGTGGCGCCGGGGCCGGTGGCGACCGAGCTGTTTCTCAACGGGAAGTCCGAGGCGCTGGTCGAGACGATCACGAAAATGATCCCGCTCGGCCGGCTTGGCCAGCCCGCCGACATCGCCGGCGTCGTGTCGTTCCTCGCCGGGCCGGATGGCGGCTGGGTCAACGGCCAGGTGCTGCGCGCCAATGGCGGCACAGTCTGACTTTCCCTTCAAATCGCTACTGAGGAACCGACATCATGCCGTTTGCAAATTTCAAGGTGCCTGAGCGCGCTCTGTCCGCCCGGCAGAAGGAAGACCTCGTCCATAAGACCACCGCTTTGTTCGTCGAGCTGTTCGGCGGGGAGGTGCGGCCCTACACAATGGTGCTGATCGAGGAGGTCGCCGATGGCGGCTACGGCCGCGCCGACGAGGTGTTCACGATTCCTAGGGATTGAGCTGCCGATCTCCCCCCTTGTGGGGGAGATGCCCGGCAGGGCAGAGGGGGCGCTGTCCCGCAGGCCTCAAGACCTGGGGCTCCTCGCCCCCGCGAAGCGGGGGAGAGGGGCTTTCGTAGGGCGCAGTCCCCCTCTCCGTCTCGGCTTCGCCGAGCCACCTCTCCCCCACTTTCGTGGGGGCGAGGAACCTAGCTGGAATGATTCTGCGACCTTCACGCCCCTCAGTCCTGCCGGACATCTCCCCCACGAGGCCCCACGAGGGTGAGATTGGCAGCTTGACGGTCCGGCCAGCCTTGCAACGGTGGCTCCGTTGCTGCTTCATCAGATGAGGCGGGGCAGCGAGGAGGAAGCCGATGATGACCGCAAACAGGCGGACCCGCTGATGGCGCCGGTCAAGGTCGACCTTGAAAAAGTGCGCGAATTCAGCGATGCCGAAAGCTTCTACACCTGGCTCGGCAAGCACCACGACACCGAGACAGAAGTCTGGATCAAGATACACAAGGTCGATTCGGGGCTGCCTTCGATCACGCCCAAGGAGGCCATCGACGTCGTGCTGTGCTGGGGTTGGATCGACGCCGTGCGCAAGGGGCTCGACGACAAGAGCTATTTGCAGCGCTACACGCCGCGCGGCAGGAAGAGCATCTGGAGCCGGATCAACGTCGACAACGTCGCCCGGCTGATCGAGGAAGGCCGGATGACCGAGCACGGGCTGAAACAGGTCGAGGCAGCGAAGGCCGACGGCCGCTGGGCGCGCGCTTACGGAAGCGGCAAGGACATGAAAATCCCCGGGGACTTGCAGGCGGCCATCGATGCCGAGCCCAAGGCGAAGGCGATGCTGGCAACGCTCAGCGCACAGAACCGGTTCGCGCTCGCCTTCCGCATCCACAACATGAAGACCGAGGCCGGGCGCAAAAAGAAGATCGCCGCCTTCGTCGAGATGCTGAAACGCGGCGAGACGATCTACCCGCAAGGGAAGAAGTGACGTTTTGTGGCTGGCGCCATCGCGGCAGTGGCAGCCCGTCGTTCGTTACGCCCAAGGTCCGAAGAGCAACGCGGCACCGTTGCCTGCCGCTGGCCTTGAAGCCACGTCCGGCTCCTCCATCTAATTCGCAATAGCGCGCAACTTTCCCAGGAAGCGCCAGGAGTTGCTGGCCTCTGACAAACCAGAGTGGCCGCCCGTTCGTTTTGGCGGGCAGCCTTAACAACCGAGCGTCTTCCTCGTTGACAGACGAAGGGAGATCAAAAATGGCAAAGGTCGTTTGCGTCCTCTATGACGATCGGTCGACGGTTACCCGTCAAACTATGCTCGGGACGGGCTACCGAAGCTCGACCGCTATCCCGGCGGCCAGACACTTCCCCACGCCGGCGCGCATTCCTATAGCGCAGGCGACGCCACAAGCGGTTCGGAGGAGGCGGCGCGCTTCAAGGCCAAGGCGTGAGCCAACAGGCCTGAGCCAGGTGGGATCAGGTCTGCGCAGGTCGAAAGCGACAGCTCGCGGAGCGCCGCGCGGCGCCGGAGTTTTCCGGCGCTTCTCTGGCCGCAACACTGCCGCTCAGGCCGACATGGCCAATGGCCTTGCGCTCTTGTTGGGGATCTGGATGTCGATCTCCAGCGTCGACATGGTCTCGCCGCGATCCATCGAGACCTGCAGGTAATCCTGGTCGATCTGCACATGCCTGGCGATGACGGCCATGATCTCCTCGCGCAGCACCGAGACGAGATCGGGCTGGCTGCGGTTGCGGCGCTCATAGGCGAGCAGCACCTGCAGCCGCTCGCGCGCCACCGGCGCGCTGCCGCGCCGCTTGAAGAGGTCTAACAGGTTCATGCTGCCCTCCTTCCAAAAAGCCGATCGAGAAAGCCCTTGCGCTCGAACGGCACGACGACCGGCAGTTCCTCGCCCTCGAGCCGTTTGGCCGCCTCGATATAGGCGCGGGCGGCGGAATTCGTCGGATCGCTGAGCGTCACCGGCGAACCGAGGTTGGAGGCCTTGAGCACGTCCTGGCTTTCGGGAATGATGCCCAGGAGCGGCGTCGACAGGATCTCCAGAACGTCGTCGATCGAGAGCATTTCGCCGCGAGCCGCGCGGGCCGCATCATAACGCGTCACCAGCACGTGCTTGGCGATCTGTTCGCCCCGCTCGGCCTTGACGGTCCTGGCGTCGAGCAGGCCGATGATGCGATCGGAATCGCGCACCGAGCTGACTTCCGGGTTGGTGACGATGACCGCCTCGTCGGCAAAGCGCATGGCAAGCTGCGCGCCGCGCTCGATGCCGGCCGGACTGTCGCAGAAGACGTAGTCGAACACCGAGCTTAGCTTTTCTATCACCTCGCCGACGCCCTCCTCGGTCAGCGCATCCTTGTCGCGCGTCTGCGAGGCCGGCAGCAGGAACAGCGTCTCGACCCGCTTGTCGCGGATCAGCGCCTGCGAGAGCTTGGCCGTTCCCTGGATGACGTTGACCAGGTCGAACACCACCCGCCGCTCGGCGCCCATGATCAGATCGAGATTCCTTAAGCCGACGTCGAAATCGACCAGGGCCACCTTCTTGCCGGTCCTCGCGACCGCGGCACCAAGGGCGGCAGTCGAAGTCGTCTTGCCGACGCCCCCCTTGCCCGAGGTGACCACCACTACCTTGCCCATATATGCCTCCATTATTGTTGTTGGTATTGTTAAGCGTCTGATTTAGGCGATCCGCTTAAGTCTTTGTTTCATATGCACATTGCGCACCTTTGGCAGGCATGCTTAGCTGAACGCCGCGATGCGCAGCGTATCTTTTTCGAGAAACGCCTGGACGGCTTTTCCACGCAAGGACGGCTCCATCTCCTCGGCGGTGCAATACCAGCCGTCGACCGACAGCAGCTCGGCCTCGTTTTTGCGGCAGAAGATGCGCGCCGCCGAATGGCCGAGCACACCGGCAGACGCCCGCCCGCGCAGCGTGCCGTAGACATGGATGGAGCCGGCGGCGACGATCTCGGAACCGGAGGCGACGGAGCCCAGCACGATGACATCGCCATGCGCGTGGAAGACCGACTGTCCCGAGCGGATCGGCGTCTTGACCATCAGCGTGGCCGGCGCTTCCGGCTGCCTGTCTTCTGGCTTGCCCTGTTCCGCCTTGCCTTCCGGCTTGCCCGCCTCTTCAGGCCTGCCCTTGCTGTCGGCCTGCATCAGCAGCCCGGCGGTGGCCTCTTTCGCACCGATCAGCACGGGCGGCAGATTGGCCTCGAGCGCCGTGCTGCCGTCGAGCTCGATGGCGTAGATGCGGATGCCGCGCAGGCCAAGCTCAGCAACCAGCGCTTCGATCTGGCCGACCTCAGGCTTCAGCGTGTTGAGGTTGAGCACCACCGGCCGGCCGGCGAAATAGCCTGGTGAATTGCCGATCCAGCGATCGAGGCTCTCCAGCCACTCAGAAAGCGGGGCCTCCGGCGTCAGCGTGAAGGCGACGAACGAGCGGGCGCGAAAACGAATGGATTTGGTCTCGACGGGGGCGGCGAAGGTCACGGACAGCGATTCCTTACTGATAGGTAAACGCTAGCCAGCCATGGTTAACGAAAGGTTAACGGAGGGGGTATTCGCGACATTAGGAAAGCCATTTACTGACTGGCCCGGCCGTGTCAGCAGCCGAGCGGGCAGCGCTGGAAATTGCTTGCCCTTCTCGACACCTTGCCGGCTAAGTGCCCTTTGCTGCGTCCTCGATAAGTTCCGCTAGCAAGGTAGAGAACCGCTCGTCAGTCCTATCCCCTATGTTTCCCACTTCTCTTGCCACCATCCCGGGCGAAGAGACCGACACTTGCCCACTCAGCTGAACGTTGACCGTGAACGTCCTTCCGACTTCCTCCTTCTCCACGCCCTGCTTGCTGTAGACTTTGAACCGGATAGATGGTGTTGACGCTTTGGCTTGGCGGCGTGGCGCGGTGTCCATCTCGACAGTCACCTCGCCCGCCACTTCAGCCTTGGCCGCCTCCAACGACGCAACCACGACGTGGTTTAGCCAGGCCCTGGCTTGCGCGCCGAAGTCCACCACACCTGCCTCGGCCTTCTTATTGCGGACCTTCCGCTCTTGCTCACGGGCTTCCTTCCCGCGCTCAAGGGCTTCTTTGAACTTAGACATCATGGTTTGCCTCCGATTGTAAGCGCATGAGACCAGGCGTCACATCCCGATGCTCCTCCTAATGGGTAGAACGCGCACAATCGGCGTCCGTTGCGTAAGCGGAGCCCGCGGTTCGCCGCTGCGCACGGTAGTTTCCTTCTGGCGCGGTCGATCGCCCGGGTGGCGGCGGTGATCGCGGCGCTGTGGTGGTGGCTGGGGTAGCGTGTCAGCAGCCGAGCGGACGGCGCTGGAATTTCCCTGCCCTTTCCCACAAGATGCCTGAACATCCCTGAGGGCTCGTCATGTGCAACCTCTACAACATCACCACCAGCCAGGAGGCGATCCGCCAGTGGACCCGCGCCCTGCGCGACATCCTCGGCAATCTCGAGCCCTCCATCGACATCTACCCCAACCAGCCCGGCCCGGTGGTGCGCAACGCGCCGGACGGGACGCGCGAACTGGCCAACCTGCTGTGGGGCATGCCGACGCCGATTGAGCGGGTGAAGGGCAAGGCCGACTACGGCACCACCAACATCCGCAACCCGCAATACGGCCACTGGCAGCAATATCTCGGCGTCGAGAACCGCTGCGTGGTGCCGCTCACCAGCTTCGCCGAACCGAGCCCGGCGCCGGGCGACAAGGACCCGGATACCGGTATCCAAAGGAACTACTGGTTCGCGCTGAACGAGGAGCGGCCGCTGTTCTTCTTCGCCGGCCTGTGGACGCGCTGGCAAGGCGTGCGCAAGGTCAAGGACGGCCCCGGCGACTTCGAGCTTTATGGTTTTCTGACCACCAAGCCAAACGCCCTGATCGCGCCAATTCACGAGAAGGCCATGCCTGTCATCCTGACCGCCCAGGAGGAAACCGAGACCTGGCTGACAGCGCCGTGGTCGGAGGCCAGGCACCTGCAGCGCACGGCACCCGACGACGCGCTGGTGATCGTCGACAAGCCGGCGACGCAGATAAAGTTTCCGCCGCAGGCGTCACAGGCGCCCGTACAGGGTTCGCTGTTCTAAAGCTTGAACTTCTGCAGCACCCAGATGTAGCCCTTCGGCGGGTGGTCCTGGTCGATGAACTGGGTGCGCACGGTGGTGTCCTTCCGGCTGCACCGTTTGCACCTGAACCGGATGGTTTCCAGCGGCTTGTTCCAGCCCACCACCTGCGCGACATCGTTCGCCCTGAAGCGTCCCACATGGTAGCAGTGGCCGCACTCCACGATGAGCAGCATGTTGGCCTTTGCGGCACGTCCAACGCTGTCCATCGGCCCGGCCATCGGTCATTTCCGGGCCAAATAGTCCTCGGGAAGCGGAAGCAGGCCAAGATCCGGCATCCGGAAATCGGGCTCCTTGTTCGCTAGGCTGGCCATCACCTCATGCAATTTGTCGACAAGCCCACTAAGCTGCCAATACAGCTCGCCATGCGCCTTCAGATGCAGTTGCGACGAAAGCACCGTCCTGCGCAGGCTCAGAGCGTCCCTGATGATCGCCTCCGCATTCCTCGTCGACAGCCGGTCAAACCGGCTTTTTCGTCTTCCCATCGCGGCACTCCCCAGCTTGTGAGCAACCGCCCCACCTGCTGACAAATAGGAAGGCATTCCTCGCGGAGTCAATTCACGCTTGACACTTTTGTTCCCGTTTTGTTCAATTTGAACAGAAACTTTTGGGGGCACCGCCATGGACCACATCGTGACGCTGGACAGCCGCCAGGAGGCCGCGCTTCAGGCCATCGCCGACAAGTTCATCGCCCGGCACAAGGGCGATGCGGTGAAGGCGCTGAAGGAAATGATCGTGCTGAATGGACACTTGCAGGAACGGCTTGATGCCCTGTCGTCATCACGCCGGGCGACGCGCTAACCGCTCAGAGATGACGTAGCAGGACGCGTGCTCAATCGAGCCGTTCGAATGTCGGCTTAGCGCGCCACAACCGGACCACGCCGGGAGAAGCCGCGAAGTCGGCAATCCGACCCCATTCGCGACCTTTTGTGTGGGACGAATGGGAATGTTGATCAACGGCAGCACAGTCATGTAGCGCCCCCGAAGTTCGCAGCCGCATATAGAACTCTGCCGCTTGATCAACCGAACCGGCATGCGTTTCCAGTCCGCATTTTATGCGACTTACATCGACCACAGAACCGACAGCGGTGCGGCTTGCAATTTTTCGCCGAACGGCGTCACACGGTGATGATCGTGCAGCACCAGCCCGCGCACAAAACGATCGCGGACTCCTTCCTGCAACTGGCGCAATCCCCAAAGTCATGCGGACGCACCGTTGCGAATGCCTTCACCTCGATACCGATGACCCGACCGCGTCGATCCTCGATCGACGTCCGACCTCGTCCTGATCCTTGGTCCGGTAGTGTGAGAAAGACACCCGTCGCTCTGACCACGATGCGAGCTTCAGGAATTCCGACACCACGAAGCTCTCGAAGCACCGAACCGCGATCGATCCTACGTCCTTATCTACGACCGCTCACAAGATTGTCAACAATCTTTAAAAGTTTTGTTGACAGGTGATTGATTTGAGCCTTCACTCACAAAAGTCCGCGTATCGGTCGAGTTCTGTCGCAACAATGCGCGGCCTCCAAAGGGGAAAGAACAATGATCAACAGACGTTCAATAATCACATTCGCCGGGCTCGGCGCCGTCTCCGCGCTGGCAATCATGGCCGGCGGCACAATCACGGTGCACGCCGCCAACAAGGAACTCAAGATCGGCTTTGTCGGCGTGACGAGTGGCGCGGCCGCTGCGTGGGGCACATCCAACGTCCGCTCGATGCAGACACGCGCCACCTGGATCAACGAAACCGGCGGTGTGAAGATTGGTGACGAGACCTATGACATCAAAATCGTCACCTTCGACGACCAGAAGGATCCGAAGCGGGCGATCGCCGGCATGGAGAAGATGGCCCAGGAGGGCATCCACTATGTCGTCGGTCCGAATGTCGACGACGGCGCGGCGGCGGTGCGTCCCGTGGCAGAATCCAAGGGCATCATCTATTTTCCCTACGCATTCCCGAAGGAACTCTACACCCCGCCGGCGTCCAACGCCGTGCTCGGCATGATCGCCAACTACCAGTCGGCTCCGGCGATCTACAAATATCTCATGGAAAACAGGGGCGTGAAAAAAGTTGCCTTTGTCGCCGCCAACGAATCCGATCCGCTGAGTCAGCGGGATGGCGGTGTTGCCGCGGCAAAGGCGCTCGGGCTCGAGGTTGTGGCTGCCACGGATGTCTACCAAAACGATACCCGCGATTTCACGCCGGTACTGACGCCGATCGTTTTGCAAAAACCGGACCTGCTGGTGCTTTCGGGTGTCGCGCCCGGCAATGCGCCGCTGCTGATCCGCGCCGCGCGCGAGCTCGGCTACGAAGGCCTGATCTCCACCGAAACGGCGCAGGATGCCAAGGTGCTGGAAGAGGGCGCGGGCGAGTTGGCCAACGGCTTCATCTCGGTCGGCGGCGCATCGACGCCCGACATCGCGTCCGACACGATGAAGGAATTTGTCGACCGCTATACGAAAATGTTCGGCGAATACAATGACGAGTCCAACACCAAGGTCTACGCGCTCGAATACATCATCGAGACGCTGAAGGCGAACCCGGCCGCGATCGACAATGTCGAGGAGTTCAAGAAGACGATCGACACTTTCTCAGCGCCCAATCCCTACCTGAAGGGCGATGCCAAGCTGACCTATGTCGGAATGACGTCGTTCGGCCAGAAGCGCCAGCTTTCGGTCCCGATGGTGGTCACGGAATACCGCGACGGCAAATTCGAGACGCTCTTCGTCGCTGAAGTCGATTGACGCAACTGCACCGAAGCGGATTGCCGCGGAGGCTCGAGCATTCGTCTTCAGCCTCTGAACGCCGGAACCATCCTGATGGAACAAGTCATCGCCAACGGGCTCTATCTTGGCGCGCAATACGCCTTGATCGCGCTCGGTCTGACCCTGATCTTCGCGCTGATGAACGTGCTTAACTTTGCCCATGGGCAGATGTACGTTCTCGGCGGCTTCGTCACCTACACCGTCTATGGCCAGCTCGGCATGCCTTTCGTCGTCGCGCTCGTCGCGTCCGGGATCACGCTGCTGGTCATTGGAGCGCTGGTCGAGAAATTCCTTTTCAGAACGGTGATTAAGCGAAGCGTGCGGGAGGAAAGTACGATGCTTCTCGCGGCGGCGGTCGCATTCTTCCTCGACGCTGTGATCCTCCTCCTGTTCGGTGAAAAGCAGCGCGGCGTGCCGAAGATCGTCAACGGCGTCTTCGTCTCCGACAGCCTCATAATGCCTTACGACCGGCTGCTGGTCGGCGCTCTCGCCATACTGTTCATCGCATCCTTCGTGCTTTTCATGCAGTACAGCAAGCCGGGACGCGCCATGCGGGCGCTGGCGCAGGACCGGGTCGCGGCGCAGCTTATGGGCGTCGAGGTCGACCGCTATTCGATGATCGGCTTTGCGCTTGGCGCCATGCTTGCCGGCATAGTCGGCGGGCTGCTGGTCGCCATCACCGGCGTCAATTCGGGCATCGGCGGGCCGATCTCGATCAAGGCGTTCTTGATGGTGATGATCGGCGGGGCCGGCGTGGTCAGCGGAGCGATCGCCGGCGGCTTCATCCTCGGCATGATGGAATCGGTCGGCCTGACGGTGCTACGCCAATATGGCGACGTCACTTATCTCGTCATCTTCGCCGCGCTGATGGTGTTCCTGAGCATCCGCCCGAACGGGCTCATGGGCAAGCCGTGGGGGTGATGGACATGAAGCGTACACGCAACATCCTCGCCGTCGCTGTCTTCCTGCTGGTCGTACTCATCGGCGTGCCCTGGCTGATCGAGGCGACCGGTCGGCTCGACCTCTACTACACGCTGACCTCGGTCGCGCTGCTCAGCATCGCCAGCGCCGGGGTGTGGGTGACTTTCTACATCGGCCGCATCAATATCGGCCAGGGCGCCTTCGCGCTTATGGGCGGCTATGTTTCGGCCATTCTTGTCGTCCAGTACGGTGTGTCGTTCTGGCTGACACTGCCGCTGGCTGGGCTATTCTGCGCCGCTGCAAGCGTGCTGATCGGACTGCCCATCCTCAGGCTTCGCGGCGTCTATTTCGCCATGGTCACGCTGGTTTTGACCGAAGTGGCGCGGCTGCTCGCGCTGGCGCTGCCGATCACCAACGGAGCCAAGGGCATGGTCAGCATTCCGCTCCCCGGCGGCATCTCGATCTTCGGGCTGACCATCCTTCCCGATTTCGCGACGCTCGCCAATCCGCGTCCCGCCTTCTATCTGGTGTCGGTTGTGCTGATGGTGCTGTGCTTTGCGGCGCTCTACCGCCTAGTCCATTCGCGCATCGGCAAACTCTGCCAGTCGTTGCAGCAGAACGAGGAACTGGCCTCCTCGATCGGCGTCAACATCGCCTATCTGCGCGTTATCGCCTACGCCATCTCCTCATTCCTCGGCGGTCTCGGCGGTGCGATGTTCGTCGCCATCTCGCAGTCGATCTATCCGTCGAGCTTCACCGTCACCGACTCGGTGAACTTCATGCTGAACTGCTTCCTCGGCGGGCTCAGCCATGTCTTCGGGCCGATGATCGGCACCTTCGTGCTCTATTTCGGCTGGGATTTCCTGTTCGAGACCGGCGAGTTCCAGTTGCTGATCTTCTCTTCGGTGCTGATCGCGCTGATGCTGTTCCTTCCCAACGGCCTGCTCAGCCTCAGGCTGTTCGGCAAGAAGCAGGGCTAGGACCATGACTGAGCTTCTCCAGATCAAGGCCGTGACCAAACGCTTCGGCGGGCTGGTCGCGGTCAACAATGTTTCCTTCGCGGTCCGCGAACGCGAAATCCTCTCCGTCATCGGCCCCAACGGCGCCGGCAAGTCGACGCTGTTCAAGCTGATTTCCTCTTTCCTCAATCCGACCTCGGGCGAAGTGCTGTTCCGGGGAGAGCGGATTTCAGGCCTGGCGCCGCATATCGTCGCCCGGAAGGGCGTGGTGCGCACATTCCAGGAGACGACGATCTTCAAGGGCATGACGGTGCGCGACAATGTCATCATCGCGCATCACCTGCGTTCCAATGCCAGCCTTGCCGGCTTCTATCTCGGCACGAATACCGCACGGCGCGACGAGGATGAATTCGGCCGCTCGGCCGACGAGATCATCGACTTCCTCGATCTCGGCGCGCAACGGCATGAGATCGCCAGCACGCTGCCGCACGGCCATCTGCGCGCGCTCGGGATTGCCATCGGGCTCGCCACCAACCCGACCGTGCTTCTGCTCGACGAGCCCTTCGCCGGCATGAACCATGACGAAACCGTGCGCGCGGTGGAGATGGTGCGCGGCGTGCGGAAGCGCGGCGTGACTGTCCTGCTGGTCGAGCACGATATGCCCGCCGTCATGAACATTTCCGATCGCATCGTCGTCCTGAACTTCGGTGTGAAAATCGCCGAGGGAACGCCGAAGGAAATCCAGGAGAACGAAAAGGTCATCGAGGCCTATCTCGGCGCCGAAGATGAGACGATCGGATTTTAGCCATGAGCGAACTGCTGAAAGTCTCCGACGTCGAACTCTACTACGACCATGTTTATGCACTGAAGGGCGTGTCGCTCAACGTCAACGAGGGCGAGACCGTCGCGCTCATCGGCGCGAACGGCGCGGGCAAATCCTCGATCCTGCGCGCCATCACCGGCCTGAAGAAAGTCCGCAGCGGCGAGATTCATTTCCGGGGCCACCGCATCGACGGAACGCGCCCGGACGAGCTGGTCAGGATGGGCATCGCCATGGTGCCGGAGGGTCGGCGCGTCTTTTCCTACATGACGGTGCGCGACAATCTGATGATGGGCGCCTTCACCCGCACCGACAAGGCCGAAATCGCCAGGACGCTGGACATGGTGCTCGGGCGCTTTCCGCGCCTGAAGGAACGCTATTCCCAGACGGCGGGCACGATGAGCGGCGGCGAACAGCAGATGCTGGTGATCGGGCGGGCGCTGATGGCCAAACCGAAGCTTCTGCTGCTCGATGAACCCTCGCTCGGCGTCGCGCCGAAGCTCGTCCAGGACATCGCCCGCTCCATCGTGGCGATCAATCGCGACGAAAAGGTCAGCGTTCTCTTGGTCGAGCAGAATTCGCGCATGGCGCTGCGCATCTCGCAGCGCGCCTACGCACTGACGACCGGAAAGATCGCGCTGGCCGGACATTCGGCTGAGCTGCTTGGCGACGACCGGGTCAAAAAACTCTATCTCGGCGGCGAAATATGAAAGCGCAAATGGACATACTCGTCGTCAATCCCAACACCACCGCGTCCATGACCGAAAAGATCGGCGAGGCGGCGCGCGGCGCGGCTTCGGCCGGCACCAGGATCATCGCCGTCAATCCGAAGGACGGGCCGCCGAGCGTCGAAGGCTATTTCGACGAGGTCTTCGCCATCCCGGGAATGATCGGCGAGATCCAGAGACATCCGGCGGCGAGCGCCTGCGTCATCGCCTGCTTCGACGACACCGGCCTCGACGCAGTACGCTGCGTCGGCGAGATGCCGGTGGTCGGCATCGGCGAAGCGGCGTTTCACATGGCGAGCCTGATTGCCGGCAAGTTCAGCGTGGTGACGACGCTGTCGCGTTCGGTGCCGGCGATCGAGCACAATCTGGTGCGCTACGGCCTCGCCAGCCGCTGCGCCAGGGTGCGGGCAAGCGACGTTCCCGTTCTGGAGCTCGAAGTGCCCGGCTCCAACGCCCGCCATCGAATTTCGGAGGAGATCGAGCGCGCCATCCGCGACGACCGGGCCGAAGCGATTGTGCTGGGATGCGCCGGCATGGCCGACCTCGCCGCCGCGCTCAGCCGCGAACATGGCCTTCCTGTGCTCGACGGCGTCGCCTGCGCGGTTAAACTCTGCGAGAGCCTCATCAGCCTTGGCCTGTCGACCTCGAAGCGCGGCGGCTACCAGGTTCCACTCGAAAAATCCTTCGCCGGAATCTTTGCGCCCTTTTCGCCCTCCGGCCGTGTATCCTGATGCGTGCAAAATTGTTGAAATTCCCACACAGGATGTTCGATGTCCGGCCGGAAACGCGGTGTTCGCGCCGCTATGCGATCCGGCCGCCGGGACAATGAGACGATGGACCTGCTTGGACCAAAGACACGGGATGGCGACAAGCCGACGATGCGCTGGTTTCCGGTCTATGCCGGCCTGCGCGACGCCATCGTCAGCCACCGCCTCGCACCGGGCACAAAGCTGCCCGAGGACGAACTCGCCTCGATCTATTCGGTGAGCCGCGCGGTGATACGCGCGGCGCTGCAGGCGCTGTCGCATGACCGCTTGGCTCGGCTCGAGCCGAACCGCGGCGCGTTCGTCGCCCAGCCGACCAAGCAGGAAGCGCGCGAGGTGTTCGAAGCGCGGGCGCTGATCGAGCCCAAGGTCGCGGCGCTTGCCGCCGAAGTGGCAAAGCCGGCCGAGATCGCGCAACTGCGGCTTCATCTCGAAAAAGAGCACGAGGCCCTGCATGCCGGCCGCGACAGCGACGCCATAATGCTGTCGGCAAAATTCCATGTCGGCATCGCCGAAATCGCCGGCCATTCGATCCTGACCGGCTTCGTCAAAGACTTGTTGTCGCGGTCGTCGCTGATCATCGCGCTCTACTGGCGCCGCCGCGACACCACCTGCGAAAGCCACGCCCATCACGCCCTCGTCGATGCCATCGAAAAGCACGACGCAAAAAACGCGTCCGACCTGATGCGAAGTCATCTCATCGACCTTCTATCGGGCCTTGATCTGTCGCTTGGCGAGAAGAAACCCGAGAGCCTGTCGGACATCTTGCGCTGATCTCGCTGCCAAAATCTTCGCCGGAGTTCGCCTATGTCCGCACCATGCTGGGCGTGCATAGCATGCATCGGCCCATGAGCACTGCTTCTTCGTTCCTGCTGTCATAACAGTAGCGCTCGTTGAGTCCGCGGCGCTGCCCTCCAGCTGCACCTGCTCCTGCTGGGCCATAGAGTCCCTCCCGCACAACGGTCGGGCAACGCGCCCGATCAGAGCTTGACGCAGCGCAGTCGCAGCAAGGATTGGGCAAACTGCCGGTTTTTCTTATGGCCCTTAGATACGACCTGATGCGATCGGTCGATGGCCCTCGCGAGAGGCCAGTTCCAGACTGCATCTGCCTGGCAGGCGACGGCACGCCCCCTCAATGCCGCTTGAAATACTGCACCTCGCGCTCATGCTTCTCGGCTGCCTCGCGGCTGTCAAACGTCCCGAGATTGCGGCGCTTGCCGGTCTTTTCGTCCTTCTTGCGCGAATAGAGGCGGTATTTTCCGCCTTTGAGTTTTCTGATCATCTGTCACTCCCCGAGCCGCCGCTTCCCCTTGAGGTTGCGCGCGGCTTGCTCGATCGCCGCCTGGTCGTTTCCCAGCCTGTCGAGCAGCTCCTGCGCCTGGTCGCCCGATATGCCGGTGCGCACCGCCAGGGCCTCCACCGTCAAGACGTCGGAGCTCGCGACCTCGCGGGTTTCCGGCAGGGCATCGCCTGCCGTCAGCGGCAGGGCTGCCTCCCTGTCGATCTCGGCCTCGGCCCGGTGCCAGTGCCGCTCGGGATCGCCAGGGATGCGGCCTTCACGTTCCCAGATCTGGTATGCGCGCTCGCGAATCCTGTCTTCCCGGTCGTCGCCCATCTTGATTCCTCCTTGGGTATCGGATGAATGCCGCGCCAACCCGAACGATCCAAGAAATCTGCGTGATCGGTCGCATAAGGCGCCATGCACTGCGGCCGCCAACCCGCCACCCGCCTCCGCCCTGCCTACTCGCACTGCCGGCGCGGGCCGCCGGAATAGGGCTGGTAGGTGTTGTCTTCCGGCCGATAGGAGCGGTAGCGGCTGAAGCAATATTCCACGTGGTGGGGCGGAAGCTGGGCGCCGCCGGTTTCATCCGCCGGAACGTTCCCATCCATTGACCACGTGTCGGTCGCCTCGACATAGCTGGCGCTATCGTCGGCAGGCTGTGCGACGCGCTCGGCAGCGCTGGCATCGAGATAGGGCGAGATGCAGGGACGCTGCTCTCCACTGTAGGATGTGTAGTGGTCGTCGCTTGGCCTGTAGGAACGGTAGCGGCTTGCGCACCATTCCACATGGGCGGCGGGCACCGCCTGCTGCTCGTCCGCTGCCGGCTTGATAGAGGCGGTAGCGTTGGGGTCGGGCGCCGAAGATGCGGCATCGGCAGGTTTCGATGTGCGATCGACGGGGACCTGATCAACTGCGACCTCTGGGACCTCGCGGGCAGGAAGGCGCTCAAGCTTCTGCGAAGCAGGGTCCACTTTCCGCGGCTCCCTCGGCCACAGTTCGGCAACGCTGGAAGTCGGAGCAGCCTGCCGCACCGGCTCGGCGGAAAGAATCCAGACGGCGAATGCCAATCCGCTGGCGAAAACCGCCAGCGTCAGCACAAAGCCGCCAAGTACCGCGGATAAAACTTTCACCTGCGCTCCTTTGCCCCGTCATCTCTAGAAATGCGAGGCATTGGATACGGTTCCAACGAGGAGTGGCACAAGCTTGCGCGCTGAAGGAAGTCTCCGTTTCTCGAAAGGCCCCTCTCCGTCTCGGCTTCGCCGAGCCACCTCTCCCGTTTTGGGGGCGAGGAACCCAGGGCTCAAAGGTCGCCGACAAGCTCCGTATAGGTCCTCAGCTCGCCATCCTGCCCGCGAATCCGCCAGGTCTCTCCGTCCTGCGCCTCGACATAGGATGCGCCGAGTGGCACTTTGCCGCCGCCGTCCGGCAGGTCCAGCACATAGACGGGGTTGCAGATGCCCGACAGGCGCCCGCGGAGCGCGCTGGCCAGCGCCTGTCCCTCGGCGATGGTGGTGCGCCGGTGCGCCATGCCGCGCGCGAGGTCGCCGTGGTGCAGGTAATAGGGTTTTACGCCGAGGCGGTACATCAGCTCGCGGCACAGCTCCTCCAGCACCTCGACCGTGTCGTTGACGCCTTTCAGGAGAACGCTCTGGTTCAGCAGCACGAAGCCGCCTTGCCGCAACGCGCGACAGGCCTGCTCAGCGGCATCAGTGATTTCGCGCGCGTGGTTGAAATGGGTGACAACCGTGACCATCAGCCGGCCCTGCAGGGAGCGAACCAGCCCTGAGGTGATGCGCGAGGGCAGAGCGACCGGCACGCGGGTGTGGATGCGCAGGAGCCGCACATGCGGAACCGCCTCGATGCGGGCGCGGACTTCCGCCAGCGCCTTGTCCGGCAGCGACAGCGGATCGCCGCCGGTCAGGATCACTTCGCGGATTTCGGGATGGGCCTCGATATAGGCGAAGGCCGGTTCCAGCGCCTCGCGCGAAAAACCGCGGCCGATCGAAGTCAGCGACTCCTTGCGAAAGCAGAACCGGCAATAGACCGCGCATTGATAGGTCGGGAACAGCAAAACCCGGTCGGCATGACGATGCGTCAATCGCGGCACCGGACTGAAGGCATGGTCGGCGATCGGATCATCGAGCTCGCCTTCCAGCTCGGCCAGTTCTTCGGGCGACGGGATGACCTGCGTCCGGATGGGGTCGGCGGGGTCGCTCCAGTCGATCAGATCGAGATAAGCTTTTGGGATGCGAACCTTGTGGCGCGTCGCCGCGGCTTGAGCCGCCTCGCGCTCGGCCGGCGACAGCGGCAGGGAATCCAGATCGCGCACATGCCGCACGCCCGCGCGAACATCGTCCTGCCACGAGGCGTCATCATCGTGGGCGCGCCCGTCATCGGCGGCCATGCCCGCTGCAGCCATACCGGCGTCGGGGATGTCGAGGTGTGAGGTCATCGAAGGCTCCTTGAATTCGGGGCTGGATACAGCATTGGAGCCATGGCTTGAAGGCAATAAGCGTTGCCGAGATGGCAGGGACGAAAAGGCCGCGCTCAGCGGCTTCGGCGCCGCGACCCGGTGCACACTACCAATCAGCGCCCGCTTGATTTCCCAGCGCGCCCATCCGGCTTCATGATGATCTCGCGATGCGGATAAGGGATGTCTATGCCGTTTTCCCTAAAGGTGTCCCACAGCGCCAGCAGTACCCTGCCGCGCACGTTGGTCAGACCTTGCTGAGGGTCGTGGATCCAGAAACGCAGCACGAAATTGAGCGAGGAGTCGCCGAAGTCCGTGAGCCAGCAGACCGGCCGCCGGTCCGCTTCGACCCGGCCGACGCTCATGGCGGCCGCTATCGCCAGTTCGCTGACCTTATGCGGGTCGGCGTCGTAAGAGACCCCGAAATTCACGTCGAGCCGCACGAGGTTATCGCTGAACGACCAGTTGATGACCCTTTGGGTGATGAAGTCTTCGTTCGGGATCAGGTATTCGCGGCCGTCGCGCGTCACCACCGAGACAAACCGCGCCCGCAATTCGCGTACCCAGCCGAAGGTGCCTTCGAGCGAAATGGTGTCGCCCGGCTTGATCGACTTGTCGAGCAGGATGATCATGCCGGAGACGAAATTTGAAACGACCTTTTGCAGCCCGAAAGCCAGGCCGACGCCGACGGCGCCGGAGAATATCGTCAGAGCAGTCAGGTCGAGACCGACGGAGGACAGGGCGATGGCACCCGCCACCAGCACAAGGCCGACCTTTGCGACCTTGCCGACGAGGACGCGGATCGAGGGTGTCAGCTCTTCGGAGATCCGGACGCGTTCATCGATATACTTGCCGACGACCACCGCAAGCCAAACCGTGGCGATCAGCAGCAGCGCCGCCTTCAGCACCATGAGCGCCGAAAGGCGCACCGCGCCCAAAGGTATTGCGAGGCTGTCCAGGAAAGCCGCGGCGTCGTCATCGATGCCCAGAATGATGAGGGCCGCATAGATCCAGGTCAGCCAGGCGAGAGCCCGCGCGACAAAGCGGTTGCGGATGATGCGCGACAGCACCGATGCGAACAGCCACGCGAGGGATAGCGAGAGCGCGATATAGATGAAATGGGTCCGGCTTGGCCAGGTGACGGCGCGCATGAGAGTGAGCGCGGCAAGCAGGAAGACCGTGAAGAGGATCCAGTCGGTGCGCCGCAACAGCGCAACGACGACCCTCAACAGTCCGGGATGCCCCTTGATCTGGCGTGCCCGGTTCTCCATGAGCGGTTCGATGCGCTGCGCCGCGAGCTTCGCGACGAGGAAAAGCACGAAGATGATGGCAGCCTGATAGAAGAACCACGGCGTGACGGCATAGTCGAACCATCGGCTGGCCCAGGCCAGCGATTCATCGATGGCGTTGCGAAAATCCATTCCCACACGACCGCAATGGACTGGCGAACAGCACATCCACAATGTCGCCGGCTTCGTGAAGGGTCAAGCCGACGATCGAGAAGCCCTCAAGCGAGCCCCAGCTCTGCGCTTCAGCCCCGGCACCTCTGGCCGGTGCGCTCGACATTGCCGCCGCCACAGGTGTGGATGCCCTCTGGCGTCAGTTCCAGCACCCGGATTAAGCGCGCAGCAAAGAAGCGGCCGGCAGAAACATCCATGGTCAGGAAACAGCCGCTGGAAACGGCTAACGCATAACATTAGCTTGCGCTTACATTAGCTTAAGCGTATGTATCTCTACGGCCGGTGATCTACCCCCCAACCGGTTAGGCTCGGCGCCAGTCCCCCCCTCAGGCCAACGACGCCGGGCCGCTCGGGGTTTTTCGCTCAATCCGGGAAGCGCTTTTTAAGTACCTCCTACTGTTCGCTTTCGCCGGCTGCCGGTCGTCGAAGCCGGTGAACACATCGACTATCCCCTCAGGTGTCGGCCTTCCCGCCGCCAGCCACGCCCGCTAATCTCGGATCCCGGAAGAGGCTGGAGACGAGGGAATGACGAACGGTCTGTCGCCAAGGCTTTTGGCGATCGTCGATGCACTGCCTTTGCAGCAGGGCATGCGGGTTCTGGAGATCGGCTGCGGCCCGGGTGCTGCGTCGCGCGAGATCACGCGCCGGATTGGCGACGGCCACGTGCTGGCGATCGACCGCTCGGCCAAGGCCATCGCGCAGGCCAGGGCCGCCTCGCGCGCCGAGATTGCAGCGGGCCGGCTGAGCCTGCGTCAGGTCGCCATCGAGGATTTCCAGCTGGAGGCGGACGAGCAGCACTTCGACATTGCCGTTGCGGTGCGCGTCGGCGCGCTGGACGGGCGTCATCCCGAGGCAGGAAAGATCGCCCTGCAACGGCTCAAGGCCGCGTTGACGGCGCAAGGCCGGCTGTTCATCGACGGCGGCAATCCGCTGCGCGAAATTGTTCTGCACGGCTGAGCAGCCCGTGGCTTCCTCTCCGAGCGTTGGGGTGACGGTGAGCGGCAGCGCCGGGCCTGCGCCTCAGCTCCGCAACCCAGGCGCCTCTTGTCCCGTCCTCTCGACATACTCCGTATAGCCGCCGCCATAGGTATGGATGCCCTCGGGCGTCAGTTCCAGCACCCTGTTCGACAGCGCCGCCAGAAAATGGCGGTCGTGCGAGACGAACAGCATGGTGCCCTCATACTGCGAAAGTGCTGTGATCAGCATTTCCTTGGTGGCGATGTCGAGGTGGTTGGTCGGCTCGTCCAGCACCAAAAGGTTGGGCGGGTCGAACAGCATCAGCGCCATCACCAGCCGCGCCTTCTCGCCGCCCGACAGCACCCGGCATTTCTTCTCGATCTCGTTGCCGGAAAAGCCGAAGCAGCCGGCCAGCGCCCTGAGCGGCGCCTGGCCTGCCTGTGGAAACGCGTCCTCCAGCGTCTGGAACACGGTGCGCTCGCCCTCCAGTACTTCCATGGCATGCTGGGCGAAATAGCCCATCTTGACGCTCGGGCCGCGCGCCACCGTGCCATTGTCCGGCTCGGAAGCGCCGGCGACCAGCTTCAGCAGCGTCGACTTGCCGGCGCCGTTGATGCCCATCACGCACCAGCGCTCGCGGCGGCGCACCTGGAAATCCAGCCCCTCGTAGATCGAGCGGCTGCCATAGCGCTTGTGGATGTTCTTCAGCGTCACCACGTCCTCGCCGCAGCGCGGCGCCGGCTGGAAATCGAACGATACCTTCTGGCGGCGCTTGGGCGGCTCGACGCGATCGATCTTCTCCAGCTTCTTCACCCGGCTCTGTACCTGGGCGGCATGCGAAGCGCGCGCCTTGAAGCGCTCGATGAAGGCGATCTCTTTGGCCAGCATCGCCTGCTGGCGCTCGAACTGCGCCTGCTGCTGCCGGTCGGCGATCGCCCGCTGCTGCTGGTAGAATTCGTAGTTGCCGGAGTAGGCGGTCAGCGAGCCGCCATCGATCTCGACCACCTTGTTGACGATGCGGTTCATGAACTCGCGATCGTGCGAGGTCATCAAGAGCGCGCCGTCATAGTTCTTCAGGAACTGCTCCAGCCAGATCAGGCTTTCCAGGTCGAGATGGTTGCTCGGCTCGTCGAGCAGCATGGCGTCGGGCCGCATCAGCAGGATCCTGGCCAGCGCCACGCGCATCTTCCAGCCGCCGGAGAGTTTTCCGACGTCGCCGTCCATCATCTCCTGGCTGAAGCCGAGGCCGTCCAGCACCTCGCGGGCGCGGCCATCCAGCGCATAGCCGTCGAGCTCCTCGAAACGCGCCTGCAGGTCGCCGTAGCGGGCAATGATGGCGTCCATCTCATCTGATCGCTCCGGGTCGCCCATGGCGGCTTCGAGCTCGCGCATCTCGGCCGCCACTTCGCTCACCGGCCCGGCGCCGTTCATCACTTCGGCGACAGCGCTGCGGCCTTCCATGTCGCCGACATCCTGGCTGAAATAGCCGATGGTGACGCCGCGATCGACCGAGACCTGGCCCTCATCGGGCTGCTCCTCGCCGTTGATCATGCGGAACAGCGTCGTCTTGCCGGCCCCGTTGGGGCCGACCAGCCCGACCTTCTCGCCCTTCTGCAAGGAGGCGGAGGCCTCGATGAAGACGATCTGCCGGCCGTTCTGCTTGCTGATACTTTCCAGTCGAATCATGCTTTCCACGCGCGCCAAAGGGATTTTCCCCGCGCCAATACGCGATAGGCCTCGCCTGCGGAAGCCCGCAAATCAAATGGCAATACGACGCCAGTTTCGAGGTCCGAACTGAATCAGCGGAACCTTGGATATCGCCGGCAGTTTAGAAAGATAGGCTCAAACACCGAAAGGAGAATGAGATGAAGACGGTTACCGCTATTTTGCTCGCCACCTCAATGATCGGCCTGACCGCCGGCACGGCAAGCGCCACCTGCCATGACACGACTGCATCGATCGAAGCTCAATCAGGCATCGCAAAAGACGGAACGCGTGCACCCCTCGAAACTGATGCGAATGCCGGTAGCAAGGTTGAGGGCGGCCCTGCCAATAAGGACGGCAACACCATGCCGCTAGCCAACCAGGAAGCCGGTGGGGATAAAAACCTTGCCACCTCGCAGCAGGATGTCGAGGCGCAGCAGGAGGGCGACAAGACAGCGGCGGCCAAAGCCGACCCCTGCAAGCCGGACTAACGCAGATTGAGAAGCCGGCCGCAGGCACGGCGCCGTATGCCGCCATCGGCGGCGAGCGTAGCGCCGTTCCTGCCCGATCTACTTGCGCAGCGAGCGCCGGAATTGCTCGTCGAGCCGCTGGAACTCGGCAAACAGCCTATCGCAAGCCCGGCGACCTGCTTCGCATCGCATAGTCCGTTTTTGGCGCCAGCTGCCTTGCCAATCCCTGCTGAGGCGTCTGCACGTTATGGCGGGGTACGCCTGTTCGGTGGGTCTTGTGAAACTCCACTGCGTCAGCTCGTCAGCAGAAACGAACAGTTCGAAGCGGGATGAAGCAGTAACCCGGCGCAGCCCTGGAGATGCCTTCACTCGCCTGATCAAATCAAGTGCGTCAACACCCTGGAAACCGCACATCGTTGACGGCCCTTTTCCGTCGCGGTGAATGTCTTCGGCCAAGTTCTGAGCGTGCGAGTTGCCGTAGGTTGCGAGCATGATCGCGCCAATTACAAGAGATCTTCTCATCCGAGCTTTCCTATCGCCTGCTGTCTTCCGTCAGCATCTGTACTTGCAGCAGCCCCCTCACCCAATCCCGCCTGTCACCGCGTAGGCGCCGGCCGCGCTCCCGTCCGCTAACCGCACCACAGCAGTGGCGATCGAGCCGTACGAGCCACGCCAGGCGCTGTGGATTCTCTCATGCTCTTTCGCGGGTACGGCCGCACGCCCGGTGAAGCGCGCGCCGGTCCGCTGCATGCGAATGGGCTGGCCGTTGATATGGACTTTCACGCTGGTCTCGGTTCCGATCTCGCCATGCACATCGAGCGTGATTGTTATCTCGTCCTGATCGCCCGCACGACGCGCCTCGGCGGCAAGCGTGACGGTCAGCGGCGGCGCCTCGCCCGGCCCGCTAGCGTTGTGTCGGGCGGGAAAGACATCGTCGGGAAGTTCGGGAGTGCGCGGCGGGCTGGTGCGGCGCTGGCCAAAACGCTCGAAATCGCCGGCTAGCCGAAGCAGTTTCGTATCCTCATAGGCCTTGCCGGCGAAGGTCAGTCCGACCGGCATGCCGATATCGGCCATTGTGCCCATCGTCACGGTGACGGTCGGAATGCCGAGATGGCACGGCACCAGATTGCCGTTGGCGACCCAGGTGCCGTTGCGCCACGCAAGCGCGGCGGAGGTCTCGTTGATATCCGCATCGGCCGGCCCGACATCGGCGACGGCGGGAAACACCACTGCATCCAGCCCTTGCGCGTCCAGCCAGTCCTCGAAATCGATCCGCCGCGTTGCCTCGAGGCCTTTCAGGCCAGCGTCCAGCTCGGGAATGGCCTCGAATGGGGTGACGCCGCGCTTGGCCCGCCCGACATACTCCGCTAGGTCGAAGCTGTCCTCGTAGCGGTCCGGCAGCGTGCCCGGCGGCTGCGGAAAGATCTTTGCGCCGTCGACCGAGGCGAGATCGGGGATGGCCGGATCGGCATTGGCGCGCAGGAAATCGTCCCAGGCGAAGACGCACAGGTCCCATATCTCGCGCTCGGCGAATTCTTCCGGAACCAGCCCGCGATCGACCATGTTTTTGGTGCCCGGCCGGTCGCGCTCGTAGTTGGAGACGACGGGGAAATCGACCTCGACCACATCAGCACCGAGCCGCCGCAAATCCGATGCCGCCTGCTCCCACAGGTCGAGCACCGACGCACGGGTCGGGATCGGAACGTCAGCCTCCGTGTCGCGGCCGATATACATGCGGGGCACGCCGAGCCGCACGCCTTGCAGCGCTCCCTCCAGCGTGAGGCCGGTATAGCGTGGCGGTCTGACATCGGAGCTCGTCGGCAGCGCCACCCAGGGCTGCGCGCGCCAGAAATCGCCTCTTGTGTTCGGATCGTCGGCGACGATCACGTCGAGCAGTTCGAGCATGTCGGCAACGCTGCGCGTATGCGGCACCACCACGTCCATGGTCGGCACCAGCGGCCAGTTGCCACGCACGGAAATGACGCCGCGCGACGGCGTGTAGGCGACCAGCGCGTTGTTCGACGCCGGTGCCCGGCCCGACGACCATGTCTCCTCGCCGAGCCCGAAGGCGGCGAAGCTGGCGGCGGTCGCGGTGCCGGAACCATTCGACGAGCCCGAGGCGAAGGCGGCGGTCAGGTAATCGGCATTGTAAGGGCTTTCCGCCCGGCCGTAGACGCCGCGCTGCATGCCACCATTAGCCATCGGCGGCATGTTGGTAAGCCCGATCAGCACCGCGCCGCCGGCCCGCAGCCGCGCAATGGTGAAGGCGTCCTCGCTCGCCGTGAGATGCTCGAAGGCCGGCGAGCCGGAGGCCACCGTCAGGCCCAATACCTTGTAGCTGTCCTTGGCGGTATAGGGGATGCCGTCCAACGGGCTGAGCACGGCACCATTCCTGCGGCGCTGGTCGGACGCGGCCGCCTCCTCGAACATTTCGGGATTGAGCACGGGGACGGCATTGAGGGTGATGCCATGGCGGTCGTAATGCGCAATCCTGCGCAGGCAGGCGCCGACCAGCTCGACGCTGGTGACCGTGCCGTCCTCCAGCGCTTGCCGCAACTGCTCGATCGAGGCTTCGACGATGTGGAGATCGGTCATGGTGTTCCTGCGCCTGCGCGACGATGAGGCCTTACGTCGATTTTGTATAGGTCGCGACCCTTCAGAGGGGGGTTGCTCAAGCTCCGGTGAAATTGATCACTCCGGCGCGCCGGCGAAGAGCACTACGCCGGCGCCGCCGCCTGCCGGCCAATCCCAAATTGTGCGGTCGTAGCCGCCGGTCAGCACCGTGCCGTCGGCGGCGAACGCCACCGCGTAGACCGGGCCGGACCGGCTGTCGAACAGGGCGGTCTCGCTGCCTGTTTCCATGTCCCACAGCCGTGCCGTACCGTCGAGCGAGCCGGACAGCAGCCGCTTGCCGTCGGCCGACAGCGCCAGCGCATAGACCGTGCCCGAATGGCCCTCGAGGCGGCGGACTTCGCGGCCGGTGTCGGGATCCCAGAGCTTGATCGTATAATCGCCGCTGCCGGTGATCAGATGGCGCCCATCGGCCATGAACACCACGCCATAGGGGCCACGCTCGTGCCCGTGCCAGCTGCGCAGCTGCTTGCCGGTGCCGATGTCCCATAGCTTAAGCGTGCCCTCGATGCTGCCGCTGACCGCGCGTGTGCCATCCGGCGAGACGGCGACCCCGCTGATCGACCAGTCGTGCCCCGGCGTCACATGCAGCACCGAACCATTCTCGATATCCCAGACAATGACCCTGCCGGTCTCGTGCCCGCTGACGGCACGCTTACCGTCGGGGCTGATCGCCAGCTTGTTGACGCCGCCGTTCTGGCCTGACGAGAACACATGCAGCACAGCGCCATCGGAGAGCTGGCGCAGCACGATCTCGCCATCGTCGCCCGCGGTCAGCGCCCGCGCCCCATCGGGCAGGAAAAGCGCGGTCCGCGCCATATCTTTGTGGACGCCGAGGGTGCGGATCAGGCGCTTGCCGTCGATATCCCAGAGCTTGATCGTGCGATCGGTACTGGCGCTCAGGATCGATTGCCCGTCGGGCGCCACCGCCAGCCAGACCACTGCATCACGGTGACCGTCGGGTTGCGTCGGCTGCCGCGGCGGAGCCTGCGGCAGCGGCGCGACGGTCTGCGGTGGCGCAGCCGGGGCTGGAGCAGGCTCCGGCGGTGAGACAGGTGGGGCCAGCGCGACCTCGGATGGCGAGGCAGGCGCCGGCGGCTGTGCCAGTTCCCTGCTGGCGCCAGGGTTTGCACCTTGCGCAACCGCATCGCTGGGCTGATTGCCGTTGCCGCTCGGCGGCGGAGGCGTAGTCGCTTGTTCAGGCGGCTCGCGCGCTTCCGGTTCCAGGGCCGGTGCGCTGGTGACGTCTTGCCCTTCCGGCGCGCTCGGCACAGTTTGCTCGGCGATCAGGCTTTTGCCGGCGTCCTGTGGCTGCCGCGACCAGGGGCCGAGCTGGTCGGCCACCAGAGCGAGCACGGCGAGGAACGGAACGACGGCGAAGATCTGTCGCAGGCGTGGTCGTCCGGCGGGTTGCGTTTCGGCGCCTCTGCCGAACAAGGGTATGGCTGGTCCGGGCTTCGACCGGCCCGGCAACAGGCCGGCCCAGAACAGCAGGGCTGCAAGGGCTGAGAAAACGCCCGCTGCCCCGAAAAAAGCCAGGCGCGCGGACGCGAAAGCGTCGCCGGCGCCCTCGCCGCCCAGCGCGAAATACACGCGTGCGAGGCAGAGCATGCCGATCGCCAGCAGCACCGCGGCGAGCAGCCTGTCGACAAGCCTGTTCATCGGTCTCCCCCTCGCGCCGCTTTCGCTTTGCCGCAATGATGCCGGCCAGCGCCGAGCTTGTCGATGCCCCGGTTTCAATTCCGAAGTTTACCCGCGAAACGGCGAGCGCAAAACGCTCGCCTGCGCCAAGTGCTGGATGTGCCTGAGGACACTCTCTCGGTCGCCGCAATGTTGCCCGGTCGCGCGCTAGGATCGCTCGGCAGGGCTCAAGACCGATCGAGGCCAAGCGATGGATGAATGGAAATTACCTTGGGAAGGCGGCTGCCTGTGCGGCGGGATACGCTTTCGGGTAAGTGCGCCGCCCCTGCTGACAATGGCCTGTCATTGCACCGGCTGTCAAAAGCTGAGCGCGAGCGCTTATTCCCTGACCATGGCCGAGCAACGGCTTCACCGTGACGCAAGGCGAGCCGGTGGTCGGCGGCATGCATGGGCCGCACCGGCAACTCTACTGCCCGCACTGCAAGAACTGGATGTTCACGCATCCGCACGGCCTGGACTTCATCGTCAATGTTCGCGCTACCATGCTGGACGAGCACCGTTGGTATGTGCCCTTCGTCGAGGTCTTCGCGTCGGAAAAGCTGCCATGGGCTACGACCGCCACCACCCACAGTTTCGCTACCAGCCCGACCTTGAGGGATACGCACCTTTGATCGAGGCTTTCGCACGCGAAGGGGCGCGACCGGTGTGACTGGTTGTGCGTGAGGGTTGGCGATAGCGCCAGCAACCGCCAACCTCCCGATAAACGGGGAGATCGAATGTTCTCCACCCCTCACCGCAATTCCACCCACACCGGCGCGTGGTCGCTGGCGCCGGGCTCGCCGCGCACTTCGCGGTCGATGCCTGCCCCGGCCAATCGGCGCGCCAGTTTCTTGGAGAGCAATATATGATCGAGCCGCAGGCCGGCGTCGCGCGGCCAGCGGTTGCGGCGATAATCCCAGAATGTGTAGAGCGTTTCTTTCGGGTGCTTCTTGCGCAGCGCATCGGTCCAGCCCTGGTCGAGCAGTGCTGCGAAAGCGGCGCGGCTTTCCGGCTGCACCAGCGCATTGTCGTCATAGGAGCGGGTCGGATAGATGTCGCGCGGCTCGGGCACGATGTTGTAGTCGCCGGCCAGCACTACCGGCAGCCCGGTGTCGAACAGTTCCGCCGCATGCGCGTTCAGGCGCTCGTGCCACGCCAGCTTGTAGGTGAATTTCGGACCGGGCTGCGGGTTGCCGTTCGGCGCATAGAGGCAGGCGATGACGATGCCGCTGACCGCTGCCTCGATGTAGCGGGCCTGGTTGTCGCTCTCGTCGCCGGGCAGTGCCTCGCGGATCAGAACGGGTTCTGAACCCCGCGCGAGTATGGCGACGCCGTTCCAGGTCGGCTGTCCCACCCATACCGCGCCATAGCCCGCAGCGGCGAGTGCTGTGCGCGGAAACTGCGTCTGCCTTGCCTTCAGCTCCTGCAGGCAGACGACGTCGGGCTTGGCGACAGACAGCCAGGCCAGCAGGTTTTGCAGCCGGCCGTTGATATTGTTGACGTTGAAGGTGGCGATCTTCATTGGGCGGATCAGCGCGCGATGCGCCTGGTCCATGCCTTGACCGCTTCGGCGAGCGTCTTCAGATGGTCGGCGGCGGAGAAGCCGGAGATGCTCTTGCGCGGCGTGAGGTCGTGGTCGCCGTCCTCCAGCCACAGCACCTCGATGCGGTCGGAGAGATCGTAGGTCGCGACCTCTTCCCTGGTTCCGAACTCGTCGCGTGTGCCTTGGAAAATCAACGTTGGCGTCTTCAGCGCGGCCAGATGCTTGGTGCGCAACTGCGTCGGTTTCCCCGGCGGATGGAAAGGATAGCCCAGGCAAAGCAACCCTGAAATCTCGCCCTTCGAGAACATCTCGTCGGCGATCATCGAGGCGACGCGGCCGCCCATCGACTTGCCGCCGATGATGAGCAGCCCCTTCACCCCCTTCGTCCTGAGGTCGGCGATCGCCTTGATGTATTCGGGATTCACCGTCTCGGCCCGCGGCGGCGGCTTGCGGTGGCCGTAGCGGCGGGCGGCCATGTAGTGGAATTCGAAGCGCGCGACGCGGAACCCGGCCTCGGCCAGTGCTTTTGCCGTGGCGGTCATCGAGGCCGAGTCCATCGGCGCCCCGGCGCCATGGGCAAGCAGGACGGTGATGGGGGCGGTTTCGGGCCCGTCGAAGAGGAAGGCGGTCATTGGGCGTACAACTCCAACGTTGACGACCCCTTCTCCCCTTGTGGGAGAAGGTGGCCGAGCAAAGCTCGGTCGGATGAGGGGTGTTGGACGGAGCGCCAACGCCTCATTTCTTCCAGCACCCCTCATCCGTCTCGGCGCTAACGCGCCAATCCACCTTCTCCCACAAGGGGAGAAGGGAGCGCCATCGCCTCACCCCGCCGACTTCTGCGCCAGTTGCAAATCGACGAACTGAATACCCTTGGTCGCCATGCGCGCCCATTCGGAATTGGCGTCGAGTTCGAGGTAGCGCGCCCAGTGGCGGCGCGCCTCGGCCAGGTTGCCGGCGTCGAACTCCAGCCTCGCAAGGTTGAACACCGCATCGGCATAATTGGCATCGAGCGCGATCGCCTTTTGCAGATGCCGTCGTGCCGAGGCCTCGCGGCCTTGCTCGGTCATCAGCCCGGCCAGATTGAACCAGGCCTCGACAAAGCCGGGGTCACACTTGATGGCGCGGGCATAGTCATGCGCAGCCTCATTCACGTGGCCGGAGGCGCGCAGGCAGTTGGCGCGGTTGAAGGCGGCGATGGCGTCGGTCGGGTCGATGGCCAAGCAGCGCTGGTAGAGTGCGGCCGCCTGCTCGTGGTCTTCAGCCTCTTCCGCGGCTTCAGCGTCGGCGAACAGTTCTTCCAGCGTGTCGTCATCCGGCGTCCCCAAGTCGAACAGCAGCTGGCCGTCGAGTTCGCTCTGGCCACCATCGAGATAGATCGCATCCGCGCGCCCGCGCTGTGAGCCGACATTCAGCGACTTGGCGGTGAGCGAAGCCACCGGGCCGGAGCGGTGCACCGAGCGCGCGATTGCGCCCCACGAGGCGCCGCCGGCGACCAGCCCGGCATATTTGCGGGCCAGGATCAGGTCGCGAAACGAATAGGGCTCGCAATCATGCTCGAAGGCATCGAAGAGACTGAGAAGGTCGAGGTCGGATGCGGCCAATCGCGACTGATCGAGAAGCGACTGCCGCGACAGGGCCGAGGCCTCCGGCGCCTTCATCAGCCCTAGCAGGCGCAAAAAACCGTTTTCGCTGATCAGCTTTCGGCCGGCCGCGCGCTCGGCCGCGACGCGGCGCTTGATCTCGGCATCCCCGGCCTTGGCGAGAAGTGTGCGGCCGAACACCACATGGCTAGTGCGACGTGTGACGCCGCGCCTTAACTGGCCGTGCTGGCGTTCAACCTCGCGCGCCGCCAGCCTTAGTGGAAACGCCGCCAGCGCGCCGATGGCGCCGAAGACGGTGCCGGCAAGCGCCGTCACGCCTTGCTCTTGCCGACGGCCTTCAGCAAATTGGCCTTGAGCGGATTTTCCTTGGGTGCGGCCTTGCCCTTGGCGGCAGGCTTTGCCGCCTCATCGGCCTTGCTCTTCGACTTGGCCGGCGGCTTGGCCGATTGCGACAGGCTGGCCTTCAGCGCATCCATCAGGTTGATCACGTTGCCGCGCTCGGGGGCGGCCGCGATGATCGGCTTGTGGCCCTTGAGCTTCTCGCGGATCATCGCCATCAGCGCGATCTCGTAGCGATCCTCATAGTTCTTCGGGTCGAAGGTGGTTTCCTTCTGCTTGATCAGCGCTTCCGCGAGCTGCAGCATTTCCGGGTCGGGCTTGCCGGCCGGGATGTTGCCGAAATATTCGGCCGTACCGCGCACTTCATTCGGGTTCCTCAAGGTGCAGACGAACATGCCGTTCTCGCGCGCGCCGATCGTCACGACGCGCTCGCGGCTGGACAGCACCAGCCGCGCGATCGCCAGCTTGCCCGACTTGCGCATCGCTTCGCGGAGCACGGCGAAGGTTTCCTCCGCCATTGCGCCATCGGGCGCCAGATAATAGGGCGCGTCCTGGTAGATGACGTCGACCGAATGCTCGTCGACGAAGGCTTCGATGTTCATCGTGTGGTTGGATTCGATGCGCACCGCCTCGAGGTCGGCATCATCGATGATGATGTACTGCTTATCTTCGTATTCGTAGCCCTTGACCAGATCCGAGCGCTCGACCAGCCCGAGCTCGGGATCGACCGGCTTCATATTGATGCGGTTGTGGGTGTCCTTGTGCAGCTGATTGAAGCTGATCCGCTCGCTGGCACTCGTCGCCGGATACAGCCGGACCGGGCAGCTGACGAGACTGAGCTTGAGGTAACCTTTCCAACTTGCCCTGGGCGCCATGAAACTCTCCTACGCGGCCGTGCACTGTCGAGATGTTCGCAGCGCTTCGTCCAAAGGACGAACGACGCTGCGCAAAACCTACTTCGCCCTCACAATACCGGCAAATCCCTAGCGAAATCTTCCATGTTGGCCCAGGGATCGCCGGAGGTGGCCAGAAGGCCCGGCAGCGAAGAATAATTCAAATCTTCCGGAGCGTCGATGGATTCCAGATCGGACCAACTCACCGGCGTGGAGGCCGGCAGGTTGGTGCGGGCGCGCAGCGAATAAGGTGCCGCCGAGGTGTGGCCGCGAGCATTGCGATGATAATCGATGAAGATGCGCCGTTTGCGGTTGGCCTTGCCCATGGTGGTGGTGAAGATGTCGGGCGCGGAGGCGGCCAATGCCGAGGAAATGGCGCTGGTCGCCTGGTGCAGTTTCTTCCAGTTCTGTTTTTGCGTTACCGGCACGGTGATGTGTATGCCCTTGCCGCCCGACGTTTTCGCGAACGGCATCAGCCCCATCGCCTCCAGCTCGGCGCGGATATGCACTGCCGCCTCGACCACCTCGCGCCAGCTAATCCCCTCGCCCGGGTCGAGGTCGAGAACGATCAGGTCCGGTCTGTCTAGCCGCGTGCGGTGAGTGCCCCAGGTGTGGAACTCGACGACGCCGAACTGCGCCAGCGCCAGATAGCCCTTGGCATCTTCCACCGACAGATAGGATTTAGTCTCGCCCTCGGAATTGGTCGTCTCGAAGGTCGCCACCGATGAAGGCATGCCGGTGAAGGCATGGCGCTGGAAGAAACAGTCCTGCGGCTTGCCGGTCGGGCAGCGCACCAGCGACACCGGGCGGCCGAGGATGTGCGGCAGCATGAAGTCGCCGACCAGCGCGTAGTAGACGGCGATGTCGAGCTTGGTCGGTCCGGTTTTGCCGAACAAGCGCCGCGTCGGATTGGTCACCCAGATTGTGGCGAGATCGGCTTCCGCAATCAGCCGCTTGCGCTTGGCCGACACCGGCGTCGATAGGCCGACGTCGCGCAATCCGCGGAACACCGCATGGCGCAGCGCATTATCGGTGGTCCGGTTGGCATAGTGGATATGGGCCGAAAGCAGTGGCCGCACCCAGTTCATCTCGCGCATGATCTCGCGCGGAACCCCTTCGGGTGCAGACGCGCCGGCGCGCAAGGGCTCCAGCCGCGCCAGCAGGTCGGCGGCGGTGGCGGCGTCGAAGCCGGTGCCGACCTTGCCGCGATAGTGCAGTTCGCCATCCTCGAATTCGCCCAGGCCGAGTGCGGCCAATCCCTCGGCTGCATCGGAGGTGGTATAGCCGGCGATGATGAAGTCGCCGTTCTTCAGCGCCTTGATCTTGGTCCAGGTCTTGGTGCGGCCGCTCTGGTAGATGGCCGTTGCGCGCTTGGAGACGACGCCTTCTAGTCCCATCTCGGAAGCCTGGGCGTAGAGCGCCTGGCCATCGCCTTCGACGTGGTCGCTGAACTGGATGGCGGAGTTGGCGCCCAAGCCGGACAGCAATTGCGACAGCAGCGCCTTGCGCCGGCCGAGCGGCGCTTTTCTCAGGTCCCAGCCGCCGAGATGCAAGAGATCGAAGGCGTAGAAGTGGAGCTTGTTGCCGGCGCCTTCGGCCAGCGCGTCCTGCAAAAGAGCGAAGCGGCTGATGCCCTTGGCGTCGAGCACGACGATCTCGCCATCGATAACAGCCTCACGGCATGGCAGCCTGGCGAAGGCATGCGGCAGGTCGCCATAGCGCCTGGTCCAGTCGAGACCGGCGCGTGTGATCAGCCGCACCTCGCCCTCAGCCAGATGCGCCATGGTGCGATAACCGTCGAACTTGATTTCGTGCAGCCACTCCTCCCGGGTGTCCACTCCATCCGGCGGCTTTGCCACGGTCGTCGCCAGTTGCGGTTCGATGCGGGCGGGCACCGGCGCCTTGACCGCGCCCGGCAGCGCACCGGGGTTCAGCGCCGCCGGCTTGGCAAGCTTGGCCGCCGGCTTCGATTTTTCCACCAGTTCCTCGATGCGTCTTCCCGATTTGACGCTTTCAGGCCGCGCGGCAAGAATGTCGAGCGCTGTATCGGCAGCGAGGTCGCGCTCCTTGAACAGCAGCCAGTTTTTCTTCCCATCGTCGCCCGGCCTCCCCTTCAGCCGCGCCAGCATCCAGCCGCCATTCAGCTTCTCGCCGGCGAGACGGAATTTGAACGAGCCGGTGCGCAAACTCTTTTCGACGTCGTCCATCGGCGCCCAGACGCCTGTGTCCCAGACGATCATCGGCCCGCCGCCATATTCGCCCTCGGGAATGACGCCTTCGAAGTCGATATATTCAAGCGGATGGTCCTCGGTCTCGACCGCCAGCCGCTTGTCGGCGGGATTGAGCGACGGGCCGCGAGGCACCGCCCAGCTCTTCAGCACACCTCCGACCTGCAGACGTAAATCATAATGGTCTGATGTAGCATGGTGTTTGTGCACGACGAAGCGATTGCCTTCTCCGGCAACCAGCCCGCCGACGGGTTCCGGCGTCTTGCTGAATTCGCGCTTGGCGCGATAGGCCTTGAGTTTCGGCGTCATTTCCGCATGCCAAGCCGGATGCGGCGGCTGCGCAAAAACAAGGACTTGACCCGCATCGCTTGAACCATTTTGTCAGCATGCGGCAGGCCGATGTCGTGCCTCGCACAGCTCAATCGTCGGTGGCCGGCGTCAATTCGAGCTCGGCCGGCGACAGACCCTGCTGGAGCTGGCTCAGCCGGAATTCGTCGACCCAATAGGCCTCGCCGTCGACGAGGACACGCGCTTTGTAGGCGCCGGCGGAAAAGCTCTGTGCGGTGATATAGACCTTGTGGCGGTCGAGCGCCTTGCGCACCGCGGCACGCTTGGAATTCTGGCTGGTGACGGAACTGGCCATGGACTCGCTCATACACACGCCGCCGCAGGAGATGGCGGCTGGCATAAGGATGGCCGAGACCGGGTGTCGTGTCAATTTGGGGTTTGATCGCCTCGCGTTCAGGCTACCCTTCCCAGCAGCCGGCGCGTCAGCTTTCGAATGCGCCGGTCGTCGAAGTCCGGCACCTCGCGCTCAGAGCCGGTGCCGGTCGCCTGACACTCACCGCGGCGATCGCCGTCCCGTGGTGTAATCCATCCGGCTTAATTGCCTCCCGCTTCCCCCGCGCCTAGCGTGTCTGCAATCGGACGGGTGGTGCAATGGCGCCTGGATCAACAGGCCGCAAATCCGAGCGCATGGGCTCGCTGGATCTGTTGCGGCTGGTCGCCGCTTTGGCTGTTCTATTCTTCCACTATTTTTTCCACGGATCCTACCTGCCGCCACTGCTGGTGCACGGCTACCCCGAAGCCGGCTCCCTCGCCATCTACGGCTACATGGGCGTCAATCTGTTTTTTCTGATCAGCGGTTTCGTCATCGCCTGGTCGGCCGAAGGCCGGGCCCTTCGTGGACGGTGTCTACTGGTCGATCGTACTTGAGATCGTCTTCTATGGCTGGGTCGCGATCGCTCTGTTCTTCGGCGTCTTCTCGCGATGGAAGCTGCAGCTCGTGGCGGCATGGCTGCTGATGTCCGTCCTCAACGAGTCGGTCGTCCACAGCACAGCCCTGCAGATGGTGTTCATCACGCAATACGCGCCGTATTTCGCCGGCGGCATCATCGCCCAGCACATTGTCGCCAAGGGTTCGTCCACCGAGGCGCTGCTGCTGCTCGCCGCGGCGTTCCTGCTGTCATGCAAGGAAGTGACCGCCGGCGCCGACTGGATGCAGGCTCATTTCGGATTTGCGCCGCCGCTTTCAAATCTGCTTGCCGCAAATGTCATCGTCTATGCCCTGTTCGGCGGAGCTCTCCTGTTGCGTCGCCGCATCGCACCGACGCCACTGGTGCTTGTGCTGGGCGGGCTCACCTATCCACTCTACCTTCTGCATCAGAAAATCGGCACGCTCTGGCTCAACGCGCTGTCGCCGGAGGTCGGCCGGTGGGTCGCCCTCGCAATCGTGCTGACGGCATTGCTGTCGGCCTCGTTCGTGATTTCATTCTTTATCGAAAAGCCAATACGCAAGCCTTTGATATCGTTGCTGCTGCCCCGGTTGAACATGATGGCAAGCAAACTCAGGCTGGATCGGCCGGCATAGATCGGGCGAGCCGCACCGATTCCTGCATTCGCTCCTGCGCTGCATCAACTTGCAGGCTGACGTCGATTGTCACGTTTTCAAGCGCTTCCTTGAAATCGAAGGCGGCGGGTCGTCAGCCGACGTAGGTCCGCGCCGTACCATCCTGAGACAGCGTGGACGTGACCCGGAAGATTTGCAGCAACCGGCCTTCGAAGAGGAACGGGTCATCTTCCTCTGACGCTCACGCGATCGTGCGCCCGGCCCAGAGTCCGAGCGACTGTGGAAACTGAGCGGGAGCTCTATATGGTCCTGACGCAATAGTCCTGACGTACACGAACCCCGACACTATCCGGAGATCTCATCCATGACCTTGAGCACACGCAAGCTCGGCAGCCAGGGGCTGCAGGTATCGGTGATCGGCCTCGGCTGCATGGGCATGAGCCAGTCCTACGGCCCGGCCGACGAGGCGGAATCGATCGCCACCCTGCACCGCGCCATCGAACTCGGCTGCACCTTCCTCGATACGGCGGAAGTCTATGGCCCGCACACCAATGAGGAACTGCTCGGCCGCGCGCTGAAGGGCCGGCGCGACGAGGTGACGATCGCCACCAAGTTCGGCTTCCGTATCGAAAACGGCAAGCAGATCGGCACCGACCGCGACAGCCGGCCGGAGCATATCCGCGAGGCGGTGGACGGTTCGCTCCGCCGGCTCGCAACCGACCATATCGACCTGCTCTATCAGCACCGCGTCGACCCAGCGGTGCCGATCGAGGATGTGGCGGGTGCTGTCGGCAAACTAATCACTGAAGGCAAGGTGCGCTTCTTCGGCCTGTCGGAAGCGGGTGCGGCCAACATCCGCCGCGCGCACGCCGTGCTTCCGGTATCAGCGGTGCAGAGCGAATATTCGCTGTGGGAACGCAACCTCGAACCGGAGATTATCCCGCTGCTGAGCGAACTCGGCATCGGCCTGGTGCCGTTCGCGCCGCTTGGCCGCGGCTTCCTCACCGGCGACGTCAAGCGCGCTGAGGATTATCCGGAAGGCGATTACCGCCGCGGCGACCCGCGCTATCAGGGCGCCAACTACGAAGCCAATGTGCAGGCGGCCGCGGTTGTCCGCGACATCGCGGCGGCCAAGGGCGTGAAGCCGGGCCAGATCGCGCTGGCCTGGCTGCTGCACAAGGGCGGCGATTTCGGGCTGGACATCGTGCCGATCCCCGGCACCAAGCGCAGAAAATACCTTGAGGAGAACGTCGCCGCTGCTTCCCTCCAGCTTGACACCGTCGCAATGCAGGCGCTCGACGACGCGCTGGCGCCGGGCAAGGTCTCGGGTGAGCGCTACAACGAACGCGTGATGGTCACGATCGATCGTTGATCTTCCCTTCTCCCCTGTGGGAGAAGGTGGCCGAGCGAAGCTCGGTCGGATGAGGGATGCTGGACGGATCGCCACATTGGAGACGTAATCGCCTAAATTCTTCGATATTTTCACGCCGCGTTCCCAACACTCCTCATCCGGCTTGGCGCTGCGCGCCGATCGACCTTCCCACAAGGGGGAAGGACAGCACCCAGTTCTTGCGCAAACCTCCGGCCTTGGCTAGCATCCGCCCGCCGGCGCCGAGCGGAGGAGAACGTCGCGGTGGACCGGCTGGAGCGCCGTTGCGTCCCCTTGGGCGCTCAAAGGACACTCCATTTCTAGATCGACGCATGAACCTGCCGGAGACCCATTCCGGTTTTCGAGGTCGTGCGCGCATGTGGAGGAGACTAAATTGATGAACAGACGTGAGTTCCTACTGTCGTCCGTGGCGATGGGCACATTGGCGCTGGCCGCGCCGCAACTGGCTTTCGCCCAGGACAAGCTGACTATCCTAGGGTCGGTGCCGAGCCTCGGCTTTCCGTTCTTCGTTCACATGCTGAACCAGATCAAGGCGGAGGCGCAGGCGCAAGGCGTCAACCTGACCGAGAGCGACGGCCAGAATTCGGCGCCCAAGCAGACCGCCGATATCGAGGCCGCACTTGTGCAGAAGGTCGACGCCATCGTCATCTCGCCGCTCGACGTCAACGCGCTGGCGCCGGCCATAGAGCAGGCGGTCCAGGCCGGCATTCCGGTCGTCACCATCGACCGCCGCGTCGACGGCGTCGAAGGCATCCTCGCCCATGTCGGCGCCGACAATGTCAAGGGCGGCGAGGCCGAAGCGCAGGCCATGGTGGCGGCGTTCCCGAACGGCGCCAAGATCTTCCATTTGCAGGGCCAGCCAGGTGCTGGGCCCGCGATCGACCGCAACAAGGGCGTGCACAATGTTCTCGATCCGCTGAAGGACAAGTTCCAGATCGTCTTCGAGCAGACCGCCAACTTCGCCCGCGCCGAGGCGCTGTCCGTCACCGAGGCCGGCCTTGCCGCCAACGGCAAGCCCGATGCGATCATCTGTGCCAATGATGACATGGCGCTTGGCGCGGTCGAAGCCTGCGCGGCGCGCAATTTCACCGACGTCAAGATCTACGGCTTCGATGCGCTTCCCGAAGCGCTGGTCGCCGTGCGCGACGGCAAGCTGGCCGGCACCGTCGAACAATTCCCCGGCGAGCAGTCGCGCACCGCGGTGCAGATCGCCGTCGCCTATGCCAGGGACAAGACCGAGCCCAAGGAAAAGCTCGTACTGCTGACGCCGATCGTCATCGGCAAGGACAATCTCGACAAGGCAGAAAGGCTGGGTGAGACGAAGTAGGGAGACGCCGAGGGCGCGCATAGCGGCAAAAGTAGCGTTCTGCCGCGCCCCCCTCTGCCCTGCCGGGCATCTCCCCCACTTGGGGGGAGATTGGCAGCTTCGACGCCGGCGCTCCCCCTGCAACGTTGGTGATTGGCGAAACCAGTGATGAAGGCGCAATCTCCCCCTTTGTGGGGGAGATGCCAAGTGGTGGCAAGAGGGCAGGACAGAGGGGGCGCTGTCCCGCCAACCTTGTGTAACAATCGGAACGATCGATCTTATCTTTCAGGGAGGATTTTTTGTCTCCAGCCGAAGCCGCAGCGCCGTCGCCATCGCCCCCGCTCCTCGCCGTCGAGGGCGTGACCAAGCGCTTTGCCGGCGTCACCGCGCTCAGCGACGTCTCGCTCGAGGTTCGGCCCGGCGAAATCCTCGGCCTGCTCGGCGAGAACGGCGCCGGCAAGTCGACGCTGCTCAAGATCCTGTCCGGCGTGATGCCGCCTTCCAGCGGCCGCATCGTCTTCGACGGCGTCGAATTCAATCCGCACAATCCGCAGGATGCCAAGCGCCTCGGCATCGTCACCATCTACCAGGAACTGAGCCTGATCCCGACGCTCACCGTGGCGGAGAACATCTTCATCGGCCGCGCGCCGCTCGGGCCGCTCGGCCTGGTCAGCTGGCGGAAGATGGAGGAGGACTCCCGCGCGATCATCGCCCGCGTCGGCCTGAATATCGATCCGGCGACACCGGTGTCGGCACTGTCGGTGGCCGAGCAGCAGCTGGTCGAGATCGCCCGCGCGCTGTCGCTGAAGAGCCGCCTCATCATCATGGACGAGCCGACCTCGGCGCTGACCGAAACCGAAGTGCAGAAGCTGATGTCGATCATGGGCCGGCTGCGCAAGGACGGCGTCGCCATCATGTTCGTCACCCACCGGCTGGAAGAGGCCTCTGCCATCTGCGACCGCATGACGGTGCTGCGCGACGGCAGGCTGGCCGGCCATCTCGACCGCGACGGCGGGCCGATCAAACTGCCGAAAATCATCGAGAAGATGGTCGGCCGCGCTGCATCCGAGCTTTACGCCAGACCGACGCTGCGCGACGTCGCCGGCGACGTCAGGCTCTCCGTGCGCGGCCTGCGCACAGTGCGCGATCCGCAGGCGCCGCACGCCATCGTGCTCGAAGGCGTCGACCTCGATCTCAAGGCAGGCGAGATTCTCGGGGTCGCCGGCCTCGTCGGCTCCGGCCGCACTGAGCTCGCCCGTGCCATCTTCGGCGCCGACCGCATCGCCGCCGGCACCATCACGCTCGACGGCAAGCCGATCGCACCTGAAACACCCGCCGACGCCATCGCGCTCGGCATTGGCCTGGTGCCGGAAGACCGCAAGCACCAGGCGATCTTCGCCACCCTCGGCATCCTGACCAATTTTTCTATCGCCGCGCTCGGCCGCTACTCCAACACGGCCGGCTTCATGGCCGAGAGGCGCGAACGCGAGGCGCTGGCAAGCTACAGAAAGACGCTGTCGATCCGCATGGCCTCGCCCGAGCAGCCCATAGAGGGGCTGTCCGGCGGCAATCAGCAGAAGGTCATCCTCGCCCGCTGGCTGGCGCGCGACCCCAAGGTGCTGATCGTGGATGAACCAACGCGAGGCGTCGATGTCGGCGCCAAGGCCGAGGTACACCAGATCCTGGTGCACCTCGCCGCGCGCGGCATAGCCATCATGATGATCTCGTCCGAATTGCCCGAGGTGCTTGCCGTGTCGGACAGGATCGTCACCATGCGGCGCGGACGCATCACCGGCGAGATGCCCGGCATCGAGGCGACAGAGGAAAAACTGATGGAACTGATGGCGCTCGACCAAACGCAGGAAGCGACGCAATGACCAGCACGACCGAACCGAGCCAGCGCGGCGGCATCAATGTCGCGCGCCTGCTGATGAGCTTTGGCCCGCTGATGTTCCTGGCGCTGCTGATCGTCGTTTTTACCGTCCTGAAGCCGAGCTTCATCGACCCCATCAACATCTTCAACATCATGCGGCAGATCTCGATCACCGGCCTGATCGCGCTCGGCATGACCTTCGTCATCCTCACCGCCGGCATCGACCTGTCGGTCGGTTCGCTGCTGGCCTTTTGCGGCATGGTCGCGGCGGTGGTGGCCAAGGGCGGCACCGCCAACACGCTGTCGCTGTCGACGTCCGGCACGCAAGGCTATGGCTGGTTCGCAGCCCTTCTGGCTGCCGTCGTCGTCGGCGCCATGGCCGGCGGCGTCCAGGGCTTTGCCATCACCAGGCTGAAGGTGCCGCCTTTCGTCGTCACGCTCGGCGGTCTCACCGTCTTTCGCGGCCTGACGCTGACGATCTCCAATGGCGGCCCGATCTCCGGCTTCGATGCCTCGATGCGCTGGTTCGGCACCGGCCTGATCGGCCCGGTCCCTGTGCCGGCGATCATCTTCGCCGCGGCGGCGATCCTCTGCCACATCGTCTTGCGCTACACGCGCTACGGCCGCGCCGTCTACGCCGTCGGCGGCAATGCCGAAGCGGCACGGCTGTCCGGCCTGCGCGTCGACCGCATTTTGATCTCGGTCTATGTCATCGTCGGCTTCTTCGCCGGCCTTGCCGCCTTCGTGCTGTCGGCGAGGCTCAATTCCTCGGAAGCCGTCGCCGGCATCGGCTACGAGCTAACGGTGATCTCGGCGGTCGTCATCGGCGGCACCTCGCTATTCGGCGGCATTGGCTCGGTCGGCGGCACGGTGGTGGGTGCAGCACTGATCGGCGTGCTGCAGAACGGGCTGCAGTTCAACAACGTCTCGTCCTACACGCAAAGCATCGTCATCGGCCTGATCCTGATCCTCGCCGTGGCCTTCGACCGCTGGCTGAAATCGCGGGTAAGGCGGTGAGGATTGAGGATCCGGCGCAAAGCGATCTTACCTTCCCCCCTGTTGTGGGAGAAGGAAAAGGCGCGTTCACGCTGGCGCGTTCACACGCTGCGAACGCGTCCAATCGGCGACTGTTCCGCCTGCAACCGTAGAGCTCGTCTGCGGCGCGAGAAGATCGTTGCGGCGGGCGAACGCCACGAAGGTTGCCCGCGCCGTCTCGGCGTCGATCTCTCCCTCCATCGCGGCCCGGCAGGCTTTGGCGGCGATGTCGTGCGCGGCCGTCCGGCTCGCCGACGGCCAGTCGGACAGCAGCGCATAGGCCTCAGCCGCGCTTTCTATCTTGGTCGGGTTACCGAGGCCGGTGAGGATGGTGACCGGCTTTGCGAAAGAAGAACGATCCATGACACTCTCCTTTGGAAGCTCAACTGGCTCCTTTCGGGACTCAACTGTCCGGCCGCTGCGATCCTCAAGAACGGCCTGCGCGATGACAGCGCCGATCTGCGAATGCAACGCGGCCGGCTGCGGCGGCATGCTCGGCCGTGGCAGCAGCCGGTGCACCTTGGCGAGCGTCTCCAGCCAGGCCATTACGACAAGGGGCGGATGTTCACGCCCGTAGAGCCAGGCCTTTGCCTTAGCGACCGGATAGCCCGCCTCTTCGGCGAAATCGGTTTCCGACCACCTCAGCAGGCGCAGGCACTCACGCATCCGCGCCGCAATCATTTGCGCTCCTCCTTGTCGGCTCCCAATCGCTGGGCCGACAGGAACATCAGCGTGTAGGCTGCCTTGCGGCGATCCCAGCCGGCCGACTCGACCGCGTCCAACAATCCGTCGACTAGCGGCGCCAGCGCTGTTTTGCACTCCGTTTCATAGTTGAAATCGGTCCTGGAAAGAGTCGGCGCCGCGATCTTTCCAAAACTGTTCATCATGTCCATGGCAACACCTGCTTATGATCCGGGCAAGGCCGTGCCCGACTTCGCGTCGGCGGACACGGCCGTTTGTCCTTAGAAGCTGGCGTCAGAAGTCCATGCCGCCGCCGCCGGGCATCGCCGGAGCGGCCGCTTCCTTCTTCGGCTTCTCGGCCACCATCGCCTCGGTGGTCACCAGCAGGCCGGCAACAGAGGCGGCGCCCTGCAGCGCGGTGCGCACGACCTTGGCCGGATCGATGACGCCCTGTCCGTACAGGTCGCCGAACTCGTCGGTCTGCGCGTTCCAGCCATAGCCGAAGTCGGTTGTCTCGCGCAGCTTGCCGACGATGATCGAACCCTCCGCACCGGCGTTCTCGGCGATCTGGCGCACCGGCGCTTCGATGGCGCGACGCACGATATCGACACCGGTCTTCTGGTCGGGATTGTCAACGGCGACTTTATCGAGCGCCTTCGCCGCCCTGAGCAGCGCCACGCCGCCGCCGGGCAGGATACCCTCCTCGACCGCCGCGCGTGTGGCGTGCATGGCGTCGTCGACGCGATCCTTGCGCTCCTTGACCTCGATCTCGGTCGAGCCGCCCACGCGGATGACGGCGACACCGCCGGCGAGCTTGGCCAGCCGCTCCTGCAGCTTCTCGCGGTCGTAGTCGGAGGTGGTTTCCTCGATTTGCGCCTTGATCTGGTTGATGCGCGCCTGGATTTCATCCTTGCGGCCCGCACCGTCGACGATGGTGGTATTCTCCTTCTCGATCAGCACCTTCTTGGCGCGGCCGAGCATCTCCAATGTGACGTTCTCAAGCTTGATGCCGAGGTCTTCCGAGATCGCCGTGCCGCCGGTCAGGATGGCAATGTCTTCCAGCATAGCCTTGCGGCGGTCACCAAAGCCCGGCGCCTTGACGGCTGCAACCTTCAGGCCGCCGCGCAGCTTGTTGACGACCAGCGTCGCCAGCGCCTCCCCTTCGACGTCCTCGGCGATGATCAGCAGCGGCTTGCCGGATTGCACGGCGGCTTCGAGTACGGGAAGCATGGCCTGCAGATTGGACAGCTTCTTCTCGTGGATCAGCACATACGGTTCTTCGAGCTCGACGCGCATCTTGTCCTGGTTGGTGATGAAATAGGGGCTGAGATAGCCGCGGTCGAACTGCATGCCTTCGACCACTTCCAACTCAGTTTCGGCGGTCTTGGCTTCCTCGACGGTGATGACGCCCTCATTGCCGACCTTTTCCATCGCCTCGGCGAGGAAGCGGCCGATCTCGGCATCGCCGTTGGCCGAGATGGCGCCGACCTGGGCGATTTCGTCGTTCCTGGTCACCTTGCGGGCATTGGACTTGAGGTCGGCGACGATGGCGTCGACCGCCTTGTCGATGCCGCGCTTCAGGTCCATCGGGTTCATGCCGGCGGCGACCGCCTTGGCCCCTTCCCTGACGATGGCCTGAGCAAGAATTGTCGCGGTCGTGGTGCCATCGCCGGCGGTGTCGCTGGTCTTCGAGGCGACCTCGCGCACCATCTGCGCGCCCATGTTCTCGAACTTGTCCTCAAGCTCGATTTCCTTGGCGACGGTCACGCCATCCTTGGTGATGCGGGGGGCGCCGAATGACTTGTCGAAGACGACGTTGCGGCCCTTAGGACCGAGCGTCACCTTCACCGCATTGGCGAGGATATCGACCCCGCGCAGCATCTTTTCGCGGGCTTCGGTATGGAATTTCACTTCCTTGGCAGCCATTGGATAACTCCTTCAAACAGGCAGCTTTTCGTTGACTGGTTGCTCGTCCAGGCCCGCTCAGGCGGCCTTCTGCATCTTGTCGGTGGCTTCGATTACGCCCAACACGTCGCTTTCTTTCATGATGAGCAGGTCCTCGCCATTGAGCTTGATCTCAGTGCCCGACCATTTGCCGAACAGGATACGGTCGCCGACCTTGACGTCGAGCGGCTGCAACTGCCCGCTATCGTCGCGCGCGCCGGGACCGGCGGCGATGACCTCGCCTTCCTGCGGCTTCTCCTTGGCAGTGTCGGGAATGATGATGCCGCCCGCGGTCTTCTCGTCGACCTCGATGCGGCGGACCAGGATACGGTCATGCAATGGACGGAACGCCATGTCGTTCTCCTTATAGGACAAACAGATTTTCTTGGACCTCCCTTCGCAGCCGACCGGTACACCGGCCGATGCGACGGTGCGCGACTCCTGTTCAGGCAGCGCGCATATCGAGTTAGTCTGCCGATCCACGCATTCAAGAGGATGCCGAAAAAATTTTAGCACTCGCCGTGGTCGAGTGCCAACGCACTGTAATATTAACGCTATTCCAGGACTTGAAACGACGGACGCAGCTTGAAATCGCGGCGCAACCTTCCGACTTCGTCGTCGATCCCGGCACCGCCTGCCGGCGGCCGGAACCGATGAGGAAGCGGAGGCGTTTTTCCATGCGCAGGATGGACGCCTGAACGATCGAAAAGGAGATGGCATGGTCAGCAATGAATTCCAGGTCAGCAACGCGTTCCGGCTCCAGATACAGGGTTTTGGCCTGACGACGGCCGAGATCCATTATCGTCTTCCCGATTATCGGAACCTGCTGCAGCTCTTCATCTGGCAGGAATACGACATCGCCCCGGATTTCCCGACGCTGAAGCATTTCCTCGAATATTGGGAGCGTGAGGTCGAAGGCCCGCTGCATTCCGTGCGCGTCGCCCATCATCGTCTGATCCAGCCCTCTGAATGGCGGGCGGTGGGTGGCGTCATTACGCTCCAGTGACACAGGCAGAGGCGGCGCTCTTTTCATGAAGGCGCCCGCCTCTGCCGCATAGCGCGTCCGCGCCGACGCTCAGGTGGATTCGTTCAGGTGGATTGATGCTCAGGTGGATTTACGTCCCGTGACAAGCAGTCCGGCCGTGCGAGCCGCCTTGACGAACGCCGTGCGAGCCTCGCGGGCGGTGCGCCAGCCGTCGAGCGCGTCGCGGCAGGCGCGATAGGCTGCGCGCCAGCTCCGGCCGCGTGCCCGGACCGGCCACTGCTGCATGCATTCGATGGCTTCCCAGCTGCTGGCGACCTTGCGCTCTCCGACGGATTGGAGCTTCAGCGTGATCGGCTCGGAAAATGGGACGTCGTTCATCACTTCCTCCTTCTTTCTGTTTTCTGTTTTTTTGAGCAAGTAACATCCTCGAATAAGCAGGAGGCGGCCCGATCGGCGCCGGCAAACGAGATGGTTCGTCTGCCTGCGCGCTTCAAGACCTCCTGCCAGACCTGTCTCCCGCGCAGACGCAACGGCCGTCTACATGTCGTCGTCCGGCGGCTCGAGAAGCCCGATCAGCGTCGCCACCCTAGCCGACGGCAGGGGGCGGCCCTCGTTCACCAGCGCCTCATCGGCGCCGACCCAGGCAAAGGCCTCGCGCAACTCTTCGATCGTCGCGCCGGTCGAGACAATGTCGGCGATGACGGCGTCGTCCACCGGGCCCAGCACCGAAATGACCTCGTCGCGTGTCATGGTCATGGTATCCTCCATGCGGTGTGCCGGCGCGACCCTCAAATGAAGGTTGAAACCGCCATTACCAGCCACACTGTGGCAACAAAAAATCTGGCAGCGGGACAGAATCTGGGTCTTGATTTCGGGCTGGCAATAACCAAATCGAAATTGCCGGTTGCCGAATGGGACCGGCAGAACCCAGGGAGCGCCAGCTCTTTGGCGTCCCCTCGTACTATGTTGCTCAATGGAGGATGTAGCTATGAGAACCGCATTCGACTTTTCCCCGCTTTATCGGTCGAGCATCGGTTTCGACCGCGTCTTCAACCTACTGGAAAACGCGCCTCAGGCAGTCGACAGCTGGCCGCCTTATGACATCGAGCGAAGCGACGAGAACACCTACCGCGTGAAGATCGCCGTCGCCGGCTTCTCCGAAGACGATCTCGACATCAGCCACGAGCCCAACCTTCTGATCGTCTCGGGCGAGCGCAAGGAACTGGGCACAGTGGAATATCTGCATCGCGGCCTTCCGGTGCGGCCGTTCACACGGCGCTTTGAGCTTGCCGATCACATGACGGTCACCGGCGCCTCGCTCAACAACGGCCTGCTGACGATCGACCTTGTGCGCGAAGTGCCCGAGGAGATGAAGCCGCGTCGCATTGCAATCGCCAAGCAAGGCGGTGCGCCGAAGGCCGGGCAGGTCGAGAAGCCGAAGCAGGCCGCCTAAGCGAAGGCGATCCCTGACGTCGCCTTTGGCACAACCAGTCGAGAAAGGAGAACATCAATGGCTATTCGTGATCTCATTCCGTGGGGCCGGGAGAACAGTCCGGTTCCCAGCTTCTATCGTGACGATGACCGGGACCCGTTCATGGCGTTGCATCGCGAGATGAACCGCATGATCGACGACGCGTTCCGCGGTTTCGAAACGCGCATGCCGTCGCTCAGCGGATTTTCGTCGGCGCGCGCCAGCTGGCCGAGTGTTGAAATCTCAGACAGCGAGAAGGAGATCCGCGTGACCGCCGAAATCCCCGGCATGGACGAGAAGGACGTCGAGGTGCTGCTCGATGACGGCGTGCTGACGCTGCGCGGCGAGAAGCGCTCCGAGACCGAGGACAAGGACAGGCACTTCTCCGAGCGGTTCTACGGCCGCTTCGAGCGCCGCATCCCGCTCGGCTACGAGGTCGAGGAGGACAAGGTGAATGCCGCCTTCCACAACGGCGTGCTCAGCGTGACCCTGCCCAAGACCCAGCGCGCGCAGACGAAGGCCAAGCGCATCGCCATCAGTGGCAGCAAAGTCAGTTCTGGCGGAAGCAAGCACTGACGACATCGGCAGCCGGACGCGCACGCGCCCGGCTGCGCCGGACACCTTAGAACGACAGCCCTACCAGCATCAACTTCCTGCAGCGGGCTTGCCTTGACGTTCTTCAGCGCGGTCAACAGATAGTCCTGCATCGTCGCCTGAAGGTTTGTCGTGGCGGTGCGTACTGCCGCCATCGCGTCCTTCACCGCCGCTTCGTCGAAGGGCGAAGCCTGCTGCGCCGCCGCCAGATTGGTCCGCGCCATGCGCAGCTCGCGCAATGCCGCCAAGGTGCGCGGACGATTTGCGAGGCGGATGCTGCGAGAATTCCTTCCTCACCTCGGGCGAAAACCGTGTTGCTGTCCGGGCCGGTGAAACTGCGGGCCGAGCGGCCACGGAAACGACCCAGACGCAGGAAGCCCCCTACGCGCGCCGGCGAAAAATTCACACCGGCAGCCGGTTTCGGCGTCTTATCTAGTCAAGCAAACTCACGATTTGCAGGATTAGGACCAACAGCACAAAGCCAAGGACACACGCAAAGACCCAAAAAGACGGTGCGTTGCTGTCTGCCCACGGCTTTCTCCCTGAAAGCGCACCCATCCACCAATACGAACGTTTGTCTCAAAAGTTTGCTTGAGGCCCGGCGGAGAGGGGGCAAACATGACTCAGGCAAAAGAATCTCCTGACAAGGTGTTCCTTTACGAGGGCGGTTACATCATTCATCCGGAGGATGCATGGATATTAGAAAGTTCTAATAATTACTCCCGAGCGGCGGAACCTCCGGGTTCCTGCTGCGGATCGGGCTGCAACCCGATCGGGCCCGCGCTCTCCGCCAGAGGCGCGGGCTTCATTTGTTCAGCCGATGCGCCAGGCGGCGCGGAGGCCGCATATTGAATATCTACGGGAGCATTAGTAGCAGAAGTCGCTACCGTGGCGTTCCTGGCATCCAGGCAACGGAGCCCGTCATCCGAAAGGGTGGCGGGCTTTCGTTTCGATTATCGAACTGCTGAAGCACGTCTACAGAACAGGGCCTAACTCCATCACAACGAAAGCGGTGACACCCAGCACGACGAGTGCATAGGCCGCATAGAGAACAAGCAGCAAAACTTCAAGGTCGCGGAAAGAGGTTCTGGAAGCCCTGATCTGTTGAGGCTCTGTTTTCTCGATAAGGTCGGCTTGGGGTGGTTCTGCTGTCGCGACGACATAGACAATCCGGTCGTGCTCGGCTGCCTGCAATATCCGGTCCGCGATATCGAGAGCGATCACTGGATCATCGGTCAGCTGATCTCCAGCTATTCGGTATTCAGTAACGGTCTGGACCTCGCGTTTCCCCATGCACGATAATAGCCTCATTTAAATTAGGTTCCACTAAAGTGCAGCCGTTTGCGGCCGGCCCGGTCGTCGTGTGACCAGGCGTGAACAATCCTGGGCCGCAATACCCGGCCCCGCGTCCTCCAATCAAACGGCGCGGGCCTTTCTATCGCCTATCACGGGCGCCATTGCTGGCAAGTCGCGATGCTAAAGCCGCATATAGACCCCGAACCGGGAGCCATTCCGCGCGTGGGCAACGCATCTGGCGCGTGCCGCTGGATGACGACGAACGGCTTTCGATACCTTCTTGCTGATGGTGCACCGAACTAACCTTGTTGCCGTAAGTGGCTCGCCAGTCCGATGCTAACAAAGCATCATCCCCAATGAGCCCCGCCCGACTATGCCGAGCTGCCATCCTGAGGGCGTCGTTGCGCCGCCGGCCCTCGCCAGCAGTGCTGGTCGCCCTATAGCTGAGATGGGCCCGCCCCCTTCTCAGCGCCCCCTTCTCAGCGCCCCCTTCTCAGCGCTCCCTTCTCAGCGCCTTTTCTCAGATCGCCTCGCGCTTCCGTTTCCGGCGTGGCGACCAGCAAGGCCGCGGCGGCGTTGGCGGCGGCGATGGCGGCCTCGACCTGATGCCCGCGGGCAAGGCCTGCCGCGAACGCGCCGACGAACTCGTCGCCGGCGCCATGGGTGCTGACGACCTTCACCGGGATCGCCGCCAGCGCGAACGCCTGGCCGTCGCGGTCGCAATAGGCAACGCCCTCCCCGCCCGCCGTGACGATCGCGGCCGGGTAGAAGTCGACCAGCATGCGTGCCGCCTCGGCAGCCCCCTCGAGCGTGTCGACGACCGGAATGCCGGCCAGAAATTCCGCCTCGATGGCGTTAACGATAACGATATCGGTGAGTGCGATCAGTTCGCCGGTCAGCTTTCGCGCGGGCGCGGCGTTGAGCACGATCCGACCACCGTGTCTCCTCACCGCCCGCGCTGCGGCAATGTTGGCGGCTTCAGGCACCTCGTTCTGCAGCAGCAGCACCGCCGTGTGCGCAACCATCTCGGTCGCGGCGGCGATGTCCTTCTCGCCCAAGGTGAGATTGCTGCCTGAGACGATCACGGCGCCATAGTCGCCGCCGTCGTCGAAGATCGCCACGCTCATGCCGGAGCCGGCGCCAGGCGCGACCCGCACGAAGCGGCTGTCGACGCCTTTGCGTTCGAGATTACCGAGAAGCACGCGGCCGAAATCGTCATCGCCAACGGCGCCGATCATCGCCGAGCGCACGCCGGCCCGCGCGGCCGACACCGCCTGATTGCCGCCCTTGCCGCCACATTTCGGCTGCCAGGCATGGCCGGTCACAGTTTCGCCTTTGCGCGGGCGGTCGGGGGCTTCGACCATGATGTCGTAATGCAGGCTGCCGAACACGGTGACCAGCGGCGGGGAAGCCGTCATGTGCCCCTGTCCCGGCGTTTCGACGTCACCGCCGACATGGTACGGCCGAGATTGCGCTCCGCCGCTTGGTAATCGCGCTGCGCCACCGCGACGAACAGCGCGTCGAGAATGTTGAGTTGGGCAATGCGTGCCGCCGCGTTCTCGCCCATCAATGGCGAGCCCTGCGCGGTCGAGCACAGCACGATGTCGGCGACGGCGGCCAGCGGCGAGTTGGCATAGTTAGTGATCGCCAGCGTCCGCGCCCCGCTCTTGCGGGCGAGGTGGATGGCGTCGATGACGGCGCTGGTGTTGCCGGAATGCGAGAAGCCGACGGCGATGTCGTCGGCGCCAAGCAGCGATGCCGACATCAGCATCATGTGCGAATCGTCGTAGACTGATGCGCGGATGCCGATGCGCAGGAATTTGTGCGAGACGTCGCGCGCGATCTGCGCCGAGCCGCCGACGCCATAGAAATCACGGTTCTTGGCGCGGTAGAGAAGATTGGCGGCGCGGTCGAAATCGTCCATGTCCAGGATGGCCAGCGTTTCCTCCAACGCCTGGATGGAGGTGCGGAATACCTTCTGTACGATCTCGGCCGAACTGTCGTCGACCGACAGCTCCTGGTGCATTTCGGCGGTCGGCAGGCGGCTGTACTCATAGACCGCGGTGCGGAAGTCGCGATAGCCGGAAAAACCCAGCTTCTTGGCGATCTTGACGACCATCGCTTCCGACACGCCGGCCTCCTCGGCGATCTGCTTGAGCGGAATGCTCTCGTCGAAGCCGCGCCGCCCGAACACGGTTTCCACCACCTTGGCCTCGAGCGGCGTCAGATGCGGCATCATCATGCGAATCCGCGGTCCTACTGCTTTCAGATCCAGGCTGGTCAAGGTCATCCACGTCCCCTCGTCACGCGATCGATGAGCATCGCGGCGAGGATTATAAGGCCAGTTGCCAGGAGCTGATAGAAGGACTGGACATTCATCAGCGTCAGGCCGTTGCGCATGGAGCCGAGGATGACGGCGCCCAGAATGGTGCCGACCACGCTGCCCTTGCCGCCCATCAGCGAGGCGCCGCCGATGGCCGCCGCGGCAATCGCATCGAGCTCCCAGAGATTGCCGAGAATGGGCTCAGCAGCACCCAGCCGGCCAATCAGGATCTGCGCGGCAAGGGCCGCCAGCAGGCCCGAGATCATGTAGGCGGCGATCTTGGTGCGGGCGATCGGCACGCCGGCTATGTAGGCGGCCTCCTCGTTGCCGCCGACGGCGAGCAGATATTCGCCGAACGGCGTCTTCTTGAGGATGATCCAGGCGATCAGCGCGACCACGGCAACGATGATGACCGCCAATGGCAATCCGAACAAAGATCCGTTGAAGATGGCGCGGAAGCCGGCAGGCAGGCCGAGCACCGGGTTGCCGCCGGTATAGATCAGCGCCAGCGCCCGGTAGGTGCTGAGCGTTCCCAGCGTGACGATGAAAGGTTGCAGCCCGACATAGGCGACCAGCACGCCGTTGAGCAGCCCGCAGACGAGGCCGATGGCGAAGCCGGCGGCGATGGCCAGCGGAAACGGCACGCCGGCAACCAGCATAGACGCCGAGATGACGGCCGAAAGAGCCGCCGTCGGTCCGACCGACAAATCGATGCCGCCCGAGATAATCACCAGCGTCATGCCCAACGCCAGGCAGGCGTTAATGCTCGACTGCTGCAGGATGTTGATCAGATTGCGCTCAGCAAAGAAGCCCGGGACCAGCGCACCGAAGACGGCGAGGATCACCACCAGGCCGATCAGCGTGCCGGCGTCGCGCACGGAAAACCGGTGCAGGAAATCCGCCCGTGGCCGGGCTGCTGTATGTTCCGTTACATCAGTCATCCGCTGGTCCTGTCTGTTACGCCGACGTGGCGCGCCGTGCCGGCCCTCGCTTCCGATTGGGGTATGGCATGCGCCGCGATTGCCTGTTCGCTGAGATCAGCCCGGCCGAGTTCGGCGGCAACCGTGCCGTCGCGCATGACCAGCACGCGGTCGGCGAGCCGGATCACCTCGGGAAGCTCGGACGACACGACGACGACCGAATGGCCTTCGGCGGCGAGCTCCTCGATCAAATGATAGATCTCCGCCTTGGCGCCGACATCGATGCCGCGCGTCGGCTCATCGAACAAAAGGATGCGCGTTCCCGCCGCCAACCAGCGCCCGATGATCGCCTTCTGCTGGTTGCCGCCGCTGAACAGCCGGATCGGCCGGTCGAGCAGGAATGGCCTGAGATTGACCCGCTTCATCTTCTCAGCCGCGATCCGCTTCAGCCTGGTGTGATCGATGATGCCGCGCGGTGCGAACACGCCCATCGACGCCAGCGCCATATTGCTGGAGATCGACCGCAACGGCACGATGCCTTCGCGCTTGCGCTCCTCCGGCACCAGGCCGATACCGGCGGCGATGGCGTCGCGCGGATTGGAAAGTTTGATCGCCTTGCCGTCGATCTCGACCGTGCCTGATGAGGCGCGGTCGGCGCCGGCCAGCAGCCGCAGCAGTTCGGTGCGGCCCGAGCCGACCAGGCCGGCAATGCCCAGCACCTCGCCGCGATGCAGATCGAACGAGACGTCATGGACCTTGGTTGCCGAGGCGAGGCAACGCACGCTCAGCCTGACCTCGCTGGATGCGTGCGAGCGGTGCTGTTCCTGGGCAAGCTCGCGGCCGACCATCATCGAAACGACGGCCTTTTCCGACACCTGCGCGAGATTGACCGAATCGACCACGACGCCGTCGCGCATGATGGTGGCGCGTTGGCAGATGCCGAACACCTCGTCCAGCTTGTGCGAGACATAGACGACCGCGACACCGTCGCGGGCCAGGCCGGCAATGACTTCGGCCAGTCGCTCGAACTCGCTCGGCGTCAGGCTCGATGTTGGCTCGTCCATCGCCACGATGCGCGCACGATCGAGCAGCGCCCGGGCGATCTCGACGATCTGCCGCTGCGCGACTTTCAGGCTGCCGAGCGGAGCTGCCGGATCGATCGTCGGGTCTATGGCGGCAAGGGCTTCCGCGGCGCGGCGTTCCTGCTCGCGCCGTGCGACGAAGATGCCGCCGCGCGTCAGCGGATGGCCGAGGAACATGTTCTGGGCGACGCTGAGGTGCGGCACCTGCTGCAATTCCTGATGGATCATGGCGACGCCCGCTGCGCGCGCCGCGACCGGGTTGTTCAGCGCTACCGGTCTGCCGTCGATCAGCACGCTTCCGGCTGTCGGCCTGTAGACCCCCGACAGGATGCGCAGCAGCGTCGATTTGCCGGCGCCGTTCTCACCGAGCAGGCCATGGATTTCGCCGCCGCCGACCGAAAAAGACACATCGCCAAGCGCCCGCACGGCCGGAAACATCTTGGAAATGCCCTCGAATTGCAGCCGGGGGATCACGGACATTGGTTCTATTCTCCAGGCAAAGGGCGCCAGCCGAAGGGCCGGCACCCGTAGTCCTGCCCCTTAATTGCCCGCTGCCGCGTCCTCGAGCAGCGCCTTGCGCACGGCGTCGCCGGCGCCGGAATAACGGTCGGCATTGTCCCTGGTGATCAGCGCCTGCGGCGTGGCGACGACACGCGGCAGCTTCTGCCCGGCCACCAGTCGCAGCGCCGATTCCAGCGCCACCTCGCCGGTCAGCACCGGGAAGCTATCGACGGTGCCGGTCAGCTCCCCGGCGCGGATCGAGGCATAGGCGTCGGAGATGCCGTCGGTGCCGAAGACGGCGACCTTGTCCTGCAGCCCGGCGGCCTTGACCGCCTCAACGATGCCCAGCGCCATGCCGTCATTGTTGGCATAGAAGCCGATCAGGTCGGGGTGCTGTTGCAGGATGTTGGTGGCCGCGTCGTAGGAGGTCTGGCGATCCCAGTTGCCGGGGACGCTGGCGACGACCTCGAACTTGCCGGCCTCGGTGATCGTGGTCTTGAAGCCGTGGGTGCGCTGGACGGCGGCATAGACGCCGGCCTGGCCTTCGACGATGGCGACCTTGCCGCCATCCGGCCGGTTCTTGATGAACCATCTGGCGACGCGCACGCCATTGTCGCGCTGGACATTGCCGACATAGTGCTCGGCCTGCGGGATGACCGCGTCATTGACGTTGACCACCGGCACGTTGGCGGCCTTGGCCTGTTCCATGATCGGCTGCAGGTTGGAGTCGGTCTGCGGCGAGACGAGCAGCACGTTGTAGCCTTGCGTGACCAGGCCTTCGGCGATTGTGAGTTGGCCGAGCTGGTCGCCCTCGCTCTGCGCCGCCTGGTAGACGACGGGAACAGCGACGCGGTCGCCGAACGACTTGTAGCCCTCACCCAGCGAGCGCCAGTATTCGTTGGTCAGCGTCTTGGAGACTGCGCCGGCCCTGGTGCCGTCGGGCAGCTTGGGGAACGCACCGAACTTGGCCTCGAGCTGCGACCAGTCGATCCGATCCTTCTCGGTGTCGGAATTGAGCGGCGCAAGGTCCGCGGAAAAAGCCGAGCCGATGGACAGCGCCATCAGGGCAGCGGCAGCGGTGGCAAGCAGAAATTTCATGGTCTTCCTCCCTTGTTGAAAACGGCGCCGGCCTCAGCTGTCCGGTCCGAGCATGGCTTCCTGGATGATGGCCTGCGATGCGACCGCGTCCTGACGCTCGACGGCGGTGGACAGGCGGTTGTCCTTTTCCAGCCGATCAACGACGCGCAGCATGCGCTTGACGGTCGCGATGTTGACTTCGCATTCGTGGACCGGATCGAGCCCGGTCATGTCGGGAAACGTGTCGAAGTAGATGGCGCCGGCGTAGCCGTCGCGGCGGATCTGCCTGAGCAGCTCGATCGTCTGCAGCGTATGCACCGCGCCGACCATCAGGCCGTCGTCGCGCTTGGCGTAGCCGTCGTTGAGATGGACGCCGAGCAGCTTGCTGTGGCGCGCGACGAGTGCTGCGGCAAAGGCCGGCTGCTCGTCGGCATAGAGCACATGGGCGAAATCAAGCGTCACGCCGAGATTGGGCAGGGCGATCTCGCGGATGGCCAGCAATGTCGTCGCCGCGTCGGGCATCAGGCTGTAGGAGCGCGGCTCATTGGGCTTGTATTCCAGGCTGATCTGGCAATCGGGGTCGTGCGCTGCAACTTCACGAATCCCATCAATCTCGTGTTGCCAGAGCGCGGCGTAATCGGCCTGGAAGGCATAATCGAAGCCGTCCTGCCCGAGCCACAGCGTCATCAGATTGGTGCCGGCCTCACGAGCGGCATCGATGCCAGCCTTGGTCAGGTCGATGGCTTCGCGGCGAACCGCGGGATCAGGATTGGTGAAGGCGCCGAGCTTGAAGGCCGGATTGGAGTAGTAGCGCATGGCAAAACCATTGACGGAAAGGCCGATGTCGCCGAGCTTTCGCGCCATTTCCGCAGGTTTTTCATCGACATGATCGGGAAAGTTGAGGTCGAGGTCGGTCAGCCCCGCAACCTTCGCAGCACGCGCCGCCATCTGCAGCATGGACGGCTTGCCGATAAGATCCGGCCATTCGGCCTGTGGCCGCGAGGCAAAGGAATTGAGGCGTGTGGCGAAACGATTGGCTGTCATGGATGATCCTTCGGTGGACATAACTTCACATATGCACGAATATTTGTAAAGTAGCCATTTGAGAGGTGAGCCATGCCCACCAAACGGCGGCAGCTGTTTCGATCCGGCATGATGGCGGCCGCAGAGCGTGCACCAGGAAGAGAGCGGACTGCCAATAAACTGGTTTCGGCCCGCGTCCACGCAGCTTTAAGCGGAGTTGTTGCCGCTTTCGCGAAACGGTAACAACGCACGTGCAGCGGATTCCCCGCACATGCCAGGCGCTCTATTCCGAGCTTGCACAGCGGTCGCTTGTTGCCTCGGCCAGCGCTGCTGATCGTAACCATGTACAACCGCTCGCCGCCCTTGCGTCTTGCGCGCCAATTGACCATCCTCGCAGACGTTAGTTGCACCGCGGCCGGGGGGTTCGCACATGCCGACGCTTTATGCGCTCAAACCGGCCTTCCAGGCGAAGCTGCGGCCGCTCGCCGACCGGCTGGCCGGAGCCGGCGTCACCGCCAACCAGATCACGCTACTGGCTGCCGCCCTGTCGGTCGCCACCGGCATTCTGGTCGCGGCCCTTGCCGGCCATCGCGCGATCTTCATCCTGATGCCGGTGGTGCTGTTTGCGCGCATGGCGCTCAACGCCATCGACGGCATACTCGCGCGGGAACATGGTCAGGCCTCGAAGCTTGGCATGTACCTCAACGAACTCTGCGACGTCGTCTCAGACCTCGCGCTGATCCTGGCCTTTGCCGCTCTCTTCCCCGCCTGGGGCGTCGTCGCCTTTGTCATCACGGCAGTGCTTGTGGAATTCGCCGGTGTGCTCGGCATCGCTGCGGGCACGGGGCGCAATTATGCCGGGCCGTTCGGCAAGAGCGATCGGGCGCTGGCGCTCGGCATCGTCGCCTTCCTCATCGCCTGCGGCCTATGGGTGGAAGCGATCACGCCGTTTGTGTTTCCGGCAATGGCTACACTCTCGCTGGTGACCGCCATCAACCGGATACGCAGCGGCCTTAACGGGAGCGGTGGCTGAAATTCCGGTCGCATCCGCCAGGGGAACAACATGCTTCATGAACCAACGATTGCCGCTTCCGCAAGTGAGCAGCGGGTGGCGCAGGAGCGCACCTTCCGCACGCATGACGGCACCGAGATCTTCTACCGCTACTGGCCGGCGGTCGGGCGACCTGCCAAGGGCGCGGTCCTGCTGTTCCACCGCGGCCACGAGCATGGCGGCCGCATGGCGCATCTGGTCGACGAACTCGACATGCCCGACCATGCCTTTTATGCCTGGGACGCGCGCGGCAATGGCCGCTCGGCCGGCGAACGCGGCTATGCGCCGTCCTTTGCCGCGCTGGTGCGCGACATCGATTGTTTCGTGCGCGAGATCGGCAGAGACGGGTTCGGCCAGCGCGACATCGCGCTGATCGCCCAATCGTTCGGCGCGGTGCTCGCCGCCGCCTGGGTGCATGATTATGCACCGCAGATTCGCGCTGTGGTGCTGGCCTCGCCGGCCTTTTCGGTCAAGCTCTACGTGCCCTTCGCCAAGCAAGGCATTGCGCTGTGGCAGAAGATCAAGGGCCGCTTCTTCGTCAATTCCTACGTCAAGGCCAAGTTCCTGACGCATGACCCCGAGCGCATCGTCTCCTTCGAGGCCGATCCGCTGATCACGCGGCCGATCGCGTCCAACATCCTGGTCGAGCTCTACGATCACGCCGCGCGTATCGTCGCCGACGCCCGCGCCATCACCGTGCCGACGCAATTGCTGATCTCCGGCAGCGACTGGGTGGTGCGGCATAGACCTCAGCACGAGTTCTTCGTCAATCTCGCCAGCCCGGCCAAGGAGCGGCATGTGCTGCCCGGCTTCTTCCACGACACGCTCGGCGAACGCGAACGCCGCAAGGCACTCGATCTGATCAAGCCGTTCCTCGAAAGACAGTTCGCGACCCCGGAGAAGCCGGTCGACCTGACCGCGGCCGACCGCGCCGGCTTCACACGCGACGAGGCCGACCGGCTCGCCTCGCCGCTCGCCCTGCTGTCGCCGAGGGGCCTCTACTGGGCAATGAGCCGCGCCTCGATCCGCATGGGCGCCTGGCTGTCGTCAGGCATGAAGACGGGAATTGCCACCGGCTTCGATTCCGGCTCGACTCTCGACTATGTCTACGAGAACGAGGCGCGGGGCCACGGTCCGCTCGGCCGCATGATCGACCGCACCTTTCTCGACGCCATCGGCTGGCGTGGCATCCGCCAGCGCAAGCTGCACCTGGAAGAGCTGATCGGCAGCGCCACTCGGACGCTGAAGGCCGGCCGGCCGGTCCATATCGTCGATATCGCCGCCGGCCACGGCCGCTACGTGCTCGACGCCGTCGCCAAATGCACTGAGCCGCCGGCCAGCGTGCGGCTGCAGGATTTTTCCGACCTCAACGTTTCGCTCGGCCGCAAGCTGATCGCCGAGCGGCACCTGCCGACCAGCGTCTCGTTCCACCAGGCCGACGCATTCGACGCCCAAATGCTGGCCGGGCTCGATCCGGCGCCGGACCTGGCCATCGTCTCGGGACTTTACGAATTGTTTGCCGACAACGCCATGATCGCCCGCTCGCTCGGCGGGCTGGCCAAGGCGATGCAACCCGGCAGCCTGCTTCTCTACACCAACCAGCCCTGGCATCCGCAGCTCGAAATGATCGCGCGCAGCCTGACCTCGCATCGCGGCGGCCAGGCCTGGGTGATGCGTCGGCGCACGCAAGGCGAGATGGACCAGCTGGTGGCGGCGGCCGGCTTCGAAAAGCTCGACCAGCGCATCGACCAGTGGGGCATCTTCACCGTCTCGATCGCGCGGCGCGTCTGAGCATGGTCTTGCCAGTCCTTGGCGCCGCCGTTGCCGCGGCCCCTGCCCTTTCTGCCTCCGCGCGCGAGCCGTACGCCGGAATCGTGCTGCGCGCTGCGTTGTGGCTGGCGTTTCTGGCGCCGTTCTTCTACGTGACCTACGGCTTCGCCAACTGGCTGGCGTCGCAGCGCGACGATGTCGGCAGCATCGTCTTTGCCTGGGAGCGCGGCATCCCGTTCATCGCCTGGACGATCGTGCCCTATTGGTCGATCAACCTGTTCTACGGCCTGTCGCTGCTGTTGAACGATACCAAGCGCGGCGTCGGCCGGCTCGCCGGCCGTTACCTCACGGCGCAGATCATCGCCGTCGCCTGTTTCATCCTGTTCCCGCTGACGGCGACCTTCATGCGGCCGCAGACATCAGGCCTGCCGGGGTTCATGTTCGCGGTGCTCGGCGGCTTCGACAAGCCGTTCAACCAGGCGCCGTCGCTGCACATCGCGCTGCTTGTCATCATTTGGGATCATTGGCGCTGTCGGCTCAAAGGCCTGGCCGCCATCGTCTGGCACGTCTGGTGTTTCCTGATCGGCGCCTCGGTGCTGACGACATGGCAGCACCATGTCATCGATATCCCGACCGGCGCTTTGCTCGGCTTCTTCGCCCTGTGGCTGTTCCCGCGCGACGGCGAATTGCCGTTCGCCGGCTTCCGGCTGACCGCCGATCCCAAGGCACGGCGGCTGTCGCTGTTCTACGCGCTCGTCGCAGCGCTGGCACTGGCCGGCGCCGTTGCCGGCGCCTTCGTCTCGGCGCTGTGGCTCATCCTGCTGTGGCCGGCGCTGGCGCTGGCCATCGTCGCCTTCGCCTATGTCGGAGCCGGCGCCAAAGTGTTCCAGAAAGCGGCCGATGGCAGCGTCTCGCTGGCCAGCCGTGTTTTGCTGCTGCCTTACCGGCTTGGCGCCAAGATCAATGTGTGGGCGTGGACGCGCAAGCTGCCGCCGCATGTCGCGATCGCCGACGGCGTCTTCCTCGGCCGCTTTCCCACCGCCGCCGAGGCCGACGCTTTCGGCACGGTAATCGACCTTGCCGGCGAGTTGGAAAGCCCGCGCGGCGTCACCTGCCGCTGGACGGCTGTCGCCATGGTCGATCTTTTGCCGCCCTCGCAAGCGGCGCAAACGCAAGCGGTGGCGGCGATCGAGGCGGCCCGCGGCCACGGCACCGTGCTAGTCTGCTGCGCGCTCGGCTTCCAGCGCAGCGCCGCCATCATCGCCAACTGGCTGGTTGCCAGCGGTCGCTCGCCAACGCCGGCGCAGGCGCATAAGCGACTAACGGCATCGGGCCGTCCGGTGCATCTTCGGATAGCGGCGGACGAGCCGGCATGAGTGCCCATCGAGACAAAGCCGAGGCCTTCGCCGCCAGCCTGATGACGCAGGCGGTGTGGCCGCTGCTGCTGGTGCTGGCCGCGTTGGTGGCCGCGCCGTTCATTGCCGTGGCAGCGCAGCCGCAGACGACGACGCTGGCGTCGGCGGCCTGGCTGGTCGCGGCAGCGAGCGGCATGGTCACCCTCGCCGTCTCGGCCCTGCTTGTCTTCGACGCGCTGCTGTTCTGGCTGATGGCGAGCCACATCAGCGAAGCCGCCGGCGGTGCCTCGGTCGACGACGTGCTGGCGCGCATGCGCGTCAAACCGGCCGCTGCCGGCATCCGCTCGCTCGACCGGCGCATCGCGGGCGCGCAGCGCCTGCTGATGAAGCAGCGCATCGCGCTCGGCCTGTTCGTGGCGGCATCCGCTGTCGCCTTGTCTTTCTGAGCCGGACGATGAGCAAGCTCGGCACAAGGACTTTCACCCTGCTGCAGACCGTGACCTCGGTCGGCCTATCGGCGCTGGCCTGGGCGGTGACCGGGGTGCGGCCGATCTGGAACGGCAGCAAGCCGTCGGACCGGCAGCGCATCTACTTCGCCAACCATGCCAGCCACGGCGATTTCATCCTGCTGTCTGCCTGCCTCAGCGAGAAGGAGCGCGCCCGCACCCATGCCGTCGCCGCCGCCGACTATTGGGGAAAATCACGGCTGCGCCGGTTCATCGCGCAGGACATGCTGTCCTCGGTGCTCATCCACCGGCAGTGGATCGATGAGGCTCAGAATCCGATCTCGATCATGCTGTCGGTGCTCGACGAGGGCCATTCGCTGATCATCTTCCCCGAAGGCACGCGCAACATGACAGACGAGCCACTGCTGCCGTTCCGCTCCGGCCTCTATAATCTCTCGATGGCGCGGCCCGACGTCGAACTCATCCCGTGCTGGATCGAGAACATGTCGCGGGTGCTGCCCAAGGGCCAATTCGTGCCGGTGCCGCTGCTCTGCCGCGTGGTCTTCGGCGCGCCGATCGCCATTGCGCCCGGCGAGGAACGCCGGGCCTTTCTCGACCGCGCCCGCAAGGCGCTGCTAGCGCTCAATCCCCGCCCGCTAAAAGACGACTAGAACAACATGCCAATGCACGAGACCCTCATTCTAGTTGTCGGCCTCACTGCGGTGCTGACCACCGCAAGCCTGGTTGCCGGCATCCTGTCGTGGCGCGCGCCGAAGCCGCTGTCCTCGACGCTGGTCAACCTCAACCAGCGCATCAACGCCTGGTGGGTTATGGTCGTGGCGATCACCGTCGCCTTCTTCTTCGGCCGCTCCGGCATGACCATCCTGTTCGCGCTGATCTCGTTTGCGGCCTTGCGTGAATTCGTGACGCTGACGCACAGCCGCCGCAGCGACCATTGGGTGCTGCTCGGCATGTTCGGCATCATCATACCGTTCCAGTACTGGCTGGTGTGGACCGCGTGGTACGGCCTCTTCACCATCTTCATCCCGGTCTACTGTTTCCTGCTGATGCCGGCGATCACCGCGCTTCATGGCGACACCGAGCGCTTTCTCGAGCGCGTCTCGGCACAGCAATGGGCCGTCATGATCTCGGTCTACTGCGTCAGCCACGTGCCGGCGCTGCTGACGCTCGAGGTGCCCGGCTTCGAGGGCCGCAATTTGTTGCTGATCGCATTTCTGATCATCACCGTGCAAGGCAGCGACGTGCTGCAATACATCTTCGGCAAGCTGTTCGGCAGGCACTTGATGTCGCCGAAGGTTTCGCCGTCGAAGACCTGGGAAGGGCTGGTCGGCGGGCTGGCGACGTCGAGCCTGCTTGGCGCGCTGCTGTCGTTCCTGACACCGTTTTCGCCGCTCCAGGCGGCGGGCGTCGCTTTCATCGCCTGCTTGATGGGATTCCTCGGCGGACTGGTCGCCTCCGCCATCAAGCGCGATCAGGGGGTGAAGGACTGGGGCCATCTGATCGAGGGCCATGGCGGCATGATGGACCGCGCCGACAGCCTGGTCTTCGCCGCCCCGGTTTTCTTCCACACCGTGCGCTATTTCTGGACGTGACAGCGAACTACAGCGTTATTTGTTGCAGCCGCAAGCGGCGCTTAATTGACAGCCGGCGGCGAATGCGGCGCCTGCCAGCGACCTTGAGCGCAACCTACGGATCCCTCGACCACGCTACCCCTTCGAGTCCTGCCGCAGGTCGTGAGAGATATTTCCCGCGGCTCTGCTTGGACCAACGGGACCGCGGATGAAATAGTTATGGCGCAGCCAGAACGCCTCGGCGGATGGCAAGGGCGACATCGGCGGAGAACGGCGGCACATCAAGCTTCAGACAGCCGTCCGAATTCGCTTGCCAATCCGCCGTTTGCCTGCCGGCAGTGGTATCCCAGGCGATGACGCGATAGGTGCCACGAGCCAACCCGGGCAGCTCCAAAGCGACTGGAACCGGCGCAGCGCCGGCGCGAAGCATACCGTTCCCCCCGATCGTGTCGCGGCGAACCAGCCAGACCACTGCCTGGGAGTCGTCACCGCAGGCAACAGCCGCGGCGTCGGGACCGGAAACCCGCATCCTGTTGCCGAGATGGGCACGCCGGAACGAAACCCAGTCGATCAGAGGGAGGAAATCGGCCAGCGAACGCTGCGCCCGCCGCATGCCGGGGGTGAGCACGTGCGGGGTGCGGTTTGGCCACCGCATGCCGCCACCCGCGCCCCCCGCCGCCAGGTGAGCCCATTGCAAATGGCGGAAATATTCATCATCGAAAGGTTCCGGAAGCGTGATTTTCTTGTCCTTGAATGAGTGGATCGGGCCGTGTTCGGAATCGAGAAAAGGGCGGCCGTCACGGATTTCGCCGAGCGCCTCTCCGACGATCCGCGCCATGCCGAGCGCCGGCGCGACCGTGTCACTGGGGTCATCGATCGTGCCCTCCTCGTAGAGATGGAGGGAGGCGAAGTCGAGGTCTGGGTGGCGGAAGATCGGCCCGGGCAGCGGCATGTGGGGCCGCCAGCGAAGCTCAGGTCCGAACAGCGAGACGGTCTGCGGGTGAGAGCGGCCGTAAAGTGACGTTTCCAGCCGGCGCACAAAATCGCTGAGATCATGGATGAAGGCGCCGAAGCCATCCGCGCTGCCCTGAGCCTGCTCGGGATGGATCTCGTTCCAGAGGTCCCATGCGAAGAAGGCTCCGCTGCCGCTCCATCTGCGAACCACGAATTCCAGCCTTGCCTTGATCGCGCGGCGCGTCTCGACGCAGATCAGGAATCGCGACGGGTGGTCCAGCACGCCTCCGTTATTGCGGTTGTAGGGGTGGTGGCGCCAGTGCAGCCACTGCCAGAACGTATCAAAGGGGGTGAGCAGGATTCTTAAGCCCTGTTTTTCGCAAAGACGAAAGAGGTCGTCCCACAATTGCACCATTGCCGGCACGAAGCGGCCCTGCGGCTTCTCGAAGTAGCGGTGGCGAACCTGGGCATATTCCAGCATCAGCCTGAGGCAGGTGACGCCGCTTTCCTTCAGCCAACGGAGATGATTTTCCACGCCGGCCATATCGGCGCGCCGGAACAGGCCATTGAGTTCGGGCCAGCTTACCGCATCATTGTGCCCGATCGGCGTCCATGCCTCACCGTCCTCGGTTGCGAAATAGGAACCGGCTAACTTGATCCAAGGCAGGCCGGCAGCCGATCTCGGCGCAGAGTCTTCCACTTCCCCGACCAGCGGTATCGCCAATCTAATATCGTTCAAAGGCATGCCCCGAATTTCGTCCCCGGAGCGGTATAACTGCCGCGGTGGCAAAATGTTTCGCCGGGTTGGCAGGCCAACGGACTCTCATCTATTTGCAGTGCAAGGATGCCCTGCCCTAGTCGCAGGGAAGGAACATCTCCTTCTCCTAAGCGACGGCCTCGAAGGCCTGACGCACCTCCGGTGGGGTTACCCCGTCCCAAACCCATCTATGCAGGAACTGGATCGCTTTCTTCCACTCAGGCCCCTCCTTGGGCAGTCATGAGTTGCTAAGGCTCCCTCGACGTGGTTGATCCCAAGGTAATCCAGGTCTCGGTCGATCCTGACGAAGAACCAGCCAGGACGCGATCATGGCCCGTAGTTTGCTGCGCCCTTGCGGCAGAGCCGGCCTTGCGATCACCGTTACGTTATGGACTATCGCTATGGACGATCGCAGGAACGCGAATGAAATAGTCATGACACAGCCACGACGCCTCGGCCCCGGTCGTCCCTGTTACGCGACTCGTGAAAGGACTTGCTGATCCAGGTCGCACCTAGCCAGTCCGAAACGCCAGCGATGGTTCGTTGCCTCACGTCTGCTCTGGTAAAACAAGGTCAGTTTCCCGCCCTCGATCATTACCGTCGAATGGCCGTTCTCCCCAGGCTCACCAGGATCCAGCACGGGGCCGACCGACACGTAGGGACCCTGGACGTCGCCGGCGATGGCGAAGAATACGCGCTGACGACTTCCGCGCGGACCCTCGGGAAGGAAGCAGGTGGCGTTGAGAAGCACGCGACCGTCGGGCAGTTCGACCAGTTGGGCGCCCTCGATCCCCCATTCGTAGTCCGGATGCTCGCGCGCATTGTGATGGGGAACGTCGAGATGGTCCAATATCTTGCCGAGACGTTTCCACGGCCCGAACCAGGAATCGGATTGGCTGCGCGCCAGATAAACGTCAGGCTGCGGCACCCTGGTGAATTTAGGCATGCCTGAATAGACGATGTAGCGCTTGCCGCCGATGATCGCCGGATGGGGATCATAGATCCCGTCCTCATCGGTGCCCGGCAGGGACGATATCGCCGGTTTCAGCACCACCCAGTTGAAGCCATCATTGGAAACCGCATGTTCGCAACGTCCGCCCGACTTCATGAATTCGGTCTGGATAAACATATGGAAGACGCCGCATTCATGAATGACGCCGGGCGCCGCTATGCCCGATCCGGTTACCGGCAAGTCGAGCGCCTCATGCTCAGTCCACGGCCCATAAAGATCCGGAGCCGTGGCATGTAGTATTTTCCAGCTCTCGGTCGTGACAGTGCCGCTGGAACCGAAGACGTGCCAAATCTCGCCGTCGAACACCGGACAAGGATCCTTCAGATCATCCACGGACTGCGGGTGAAACAACGGAAAGACGTTGGTTTCAAAGTTGAACTTCATTCCTTGCGGCTCTCTCACGGTGGCTGCCCTCTTCGGCCATCTGTGGCGACCAAAACGAATCATGCGCGGCTCATTAACTCTTATACCTGCGCTCATGAATGGTTGTTGAACGATTGAGCGGATTTCAGCCGTTCTGTGGCAATGCGCCACATTTGGCGAGATATGAAGCTGCAAGCGCCTCCGCCTTGGCCGAGGCGACATGTCAGTCGGGTGTTGGTAGCAGCGCCGCTTCTCTTCGAACAATTGCGCAAGTGGCCGGCTCGGCGGCTACAGCCAATTAAAATCCATGGAACAACTTACTCAAATGAAAGTTAGATAAAAGGATAAAGGATTCATCAGGAGCGTGCTTCGATTAACATATGTTAATCTGGAGAATTACAAACTATAGTTCAGAGGAATCTTACATGAAAATAGCGGGTGGCAAAAAAAATAAATCAAATATGCCCATAAAATCGTCTATTCTACTTTGCTTTTCTCACCTCAGGTGGGATTTCGTACACCAACGCCCGCAGCATATTCTGACGCACGCCTCAAAACAGCAGCAGCTAATTTACTTTGAGGAGCCGGTCTACGAGGAAATACGCTATCCTTCGATCCGGGTGAACGATCGATCTGCAATGATCACAATCGTAACCCCGGTTCTTCCGGCCGGCATTTCCGCAACAAAGGCGGACGCCATCCAGCGCAGGTTCGTCGACCAGATCCTCACCTCAGCGCCGCATGACCGGCTGACTGTATGGTACTACACGCCGATGGCGCTGCGTTTCAGCGATCATCTCCGCTACGACGTGTGCGTCTACGACTGCATGGATGAACTCTCCGCCTTCAAGAACGCGCCGGCAGAGTTGACGCAGATGGAAAAGGCGCTGTTCCAGCGCGCTGATGTCGTGTTCACGGGCGGGCAGAGTCTGTACGAGGCCAAACGAAGCCTCCACAAGTCGATTTTTCCCTTCCCCAGCAGCATCGACGTTGCGCATTTCCACAAGGCAAGAGAGCCCGGCGATGACCCTGTAGACCAGGCAGACATACCTCACCCGAGAGTGGGCTTCTTCGGCGTGATCGACGAACGGCTCGACGTTGAAATGATCGCACAGGCGGCTGCGGCAATGCCCGAAGTGCATTTCGTCATGCTCGGCCCGGTGGTCAAGATCGACCCGCTAAGCTTGCCGCGCGCAAGTAACTTACATTGGCTGGGTGCCAAGCCCTACGCCGACCTGCCTCGCTATCTCAGGCACTGGAGCGCCGGCTGGATGCCCTTCGCGCTCAACGAGGCGACACGCTATATCAGCCCGACCAAAACCCCTGAGTTCCTGGCCGCCGGACTGCCGGTGGTCTCCACGGCGATTGTGGACGTCGTGCGCACCTATGGCGCCGAAGGCCTGGTCGACATTGTTGACGCCGAAGACATCGAAACCAAGCTTCGGTCCCTGCTGTCACGTCCCCGGAATTTCCTGTTGAAGGAAGTCGATGCCTACCTCGCCAACATGTCCTGGGAACGAACGTGGGACGCAATGGCTGCCCATATCCAGCGCGCCTATGCAATGAAAAGCATTGTGCCTTTGCGCCGGGGAGCCTGACCATGTTCGATTGGTTGATTGTCGGCGCCGGCTTCGCTGGCAGCGTGCTCGCCGAACGCATCGCATCGCAACGGCAGGAAAGAGTCCTGCTCATCGACCGGCGAAATCACATCGGCGGCAACGCTTATGACTGTTACGACGAAGCTGGAATTCTGGTCCACCGCTATGGGCCGCATATATTCCACACCAACGCCCAATCGATCATAGACTACCTCTCGCAGTTCACCGAATGGAGGCCTTACGAACATCGCGTACTGTCTTCGGTCGACGGAAAACTGCTGCCGATACCGATCAACCTCGACACGATCAATCGTCTGTACGATCTTGAATTGACGCCCGAGCAGTTGGAGGAGTTCTTCGCATCCCGGCGAGAAACGGTCGAGGAAGTCCGGACAGCTGAAGACGTAGTTGTGAGCACCGTTGGCAGGGAACTCTACGAAAAATTCTTTCGCGGCTATACAAGGAAGCAGTGGGGTGTCGATCCGGCCCAACTAAGCAAGTCCGTGACTGCGCGGGTCCCAACGCGGATCAACCGCGATGATCGCTACTTTGGCGACACTTTCCAGAATATGCCGGCTGGCGGGTATACACGCATGTTCCAGCGCATGCTGGACAACCCAAGGATCAAGATCATGCTGCAGACCGATTATCGCGAAATTCGCGAGAAGATTCCCTTTCAGCGGATGATCTACACTGGGCCGGTCGATGAATATTTCGACTGGAGCCTTGGTCGTCTGCCTTATCGGTCACTTCGGTTCGAGCACGTGACGCTTGATTGCGAGCAGTTTCAGCCGGTCGCCGTTGTCAACTATCCGCAGACGGAAAACTATACCCGCATTACCGAGTACAAGCATCTGACCGGACAGCAGAGTCCGAAGACCAGCCTGACTTACGAATATCCAACCGATATCGGCGATCCCTATTACCCGGTGCCACGGGCGGAAAACGAGGCGCTGTACAAACGCTATGAAGCACTGGCAGCGGCGTGCCCCGAAGTGTGGTTCGTCGGGCGCCTGGCCACGTACCGCTACTACAATATGGATCAGGTTGTCGGTCAGGCTCTGGCGACGTTCGCGCGCATTCAACAGAGCCTGCCGGCAAACGGCACGGTGCAGATGCTTACGCAGCGGACGATGCTCGGCCAACATTCGGAGCAGTTCCCCACCTACTGACGTGGCCCGCCCCTTCTTCGACCGCTACGAAACACCGGCCGCGAACAGTGTGCGCTGGCGCTCCAATTCATTTGCAACCGGCTGGCGAAGACTGCGCGAACCGTCGGCATGAATCGTGGAGAATAAGCCGACTTCCGCGTGGCGCGAATTGTCCCAGCCGGGATACGCAGTCACCGGGTACAGACATATACCCTGAATCGGGGCACCACGGCTCATTGCGTCGCGGACCTCATCGCAAACATAATGGAGCCATGCCGGCCGGCCTGATCCTTCAGCGCCTGTCTCGGCGATGAACATGGGCTTTCTGTAGCGCTCTGCGACTTCGACCAACATGTCGGAAAGCGCCCGATATTCGTGGTGGCCCATCGGTATCGTTGGCCCCTGAAAGTACCATTGGTTGTGCGGATAAAAGTTAAGTCCGATGACGTCGACACAGTCCTCGGTGCCGCCCAATTCGGGCTCGGCACGGCCCGTCAGCATGTCATAGGCTTCAAACTGGCCCTGACGAACATTTTCCGCGCGCCGCTGCTCGGCACGACTACGGTCACGGGGAGCAACATGGATTAGCGGTTCAGCCCATATGAACCGGCAATCAGGTTCGGCATCGCGCATCGCCTTGACGCCCGCAACCGCTGCCCTCACAAGCTGTCGCTTGAACCATCCCCGCTTCTTCGGCCCCACGCGTGGGAAATAGCCGACCTCTATCGCCCATGCGAAAAATGAGATCTCATTGATCGGGCACACCAAGGGAGCTACTCCTGTGATGGAGCGATGGACCCGGACAGCTTCAGCGGCGAAGCGGACATAGGCTTCTGTAAAGTCTGGGGCGCCTTGGTCTACGTGATCTGGTGAGCCATAGTGGAATATATCCCAGACGACCTGCACCCCCGCCGCGTGAGCCGCTTCGATCATTGAGATCCAACCCGACCAGTCGAAGACGCCTGGCGCAGTTTCAATCAGGTGCCAGCGCAAGCCGTCGCGGATCGTGCGAAGCCCAAGGGCAGCACAGCTGCGATAGTCGGCGAGAGCGTGTTTGTCGTGTGCGGTTGCGCGAATCAAATCGAGGCGCACTCCGTCGCCGCGCCGATGCGAGGAACATTCGAAGCCAGCCATGAAGAAGCTGGCAAACTCGGACGGATATTCGCCCGGCGGACGCGCCGGCTCGTCGCTCATGCGTGCGACCCGTCGGCCAAGGCTCGCGCCAGCGCTCCCGCTAGGCGATCGACCGTTGCCAGTTCCGACCCCCACCACAATTTCATTCGGGCCGCCATCGCGTCGCCTCTGAGTGGTACGGGTGCAAGCGTCGAATGTTGACCAAGCGAGCGCGAGCGGGGGCGAGTCCAGGTGTTGTCGGTGAGCAGAGGTCGACCTCAGGATGACAGACTGGCGCTCTCAAGCCCAGCCTCGTTGATCGTAGTCGCGCTCCATAGTCCCTCCTAATGGAATCCGAGGAAGGAGAAGATCGCAAGCACGACAACGATAAAGCAATCTCCCCCACATCGCGTACCGAACTTGCCTGCGACCGTGAGGTTCCCCTTCGGTTGAAATATTTCTGGTTGGGCGGGCGACCCGCCAACTTGGCATTTCTGCTCTGTACCTTTGACGCCCCACGCGACTCCAGCCCTCGCCTACGCTTACTGACTGATTTGCTTGGCGTGATCGCGGACACCAGGTCGGCGGCAGACGTCAGGAATGCGCCAGACATGATTATGAGCCCACGCCCTCGCCGCCCTGTCCCGCGCTCATTTTGCAGCGGCAAGCGGCGCCTTCTTGGCAGGACGCAACCGGCGGCGCATGCGGCGCTTGGCAGCGATCTTCAGCGCAACCGGCGGATCGCTCGACAACGCGCCGAGAACGGCTTCGACCATGCCATACGCCACAAAATCGGCGTTGATGTCATTGGCCAATTCGACGGCTGTGTTTTTGTCGTCGCCGTCCTCCGACCAGAACACGATCCCCACCCGCAGCGCCCTTTTGACACGTTTCAGCCGACGAACCAGGAAACGGGCATGTTTGACGGAGTCGCGGTTCAGGAATCCGACCACAACGGTGTCGACAGCGTCGAGTTCGAGCCGGCGAATGCTCGCCGGTTCCATGTCGGCAAAGCTCGCCTTCGAGACCGTCGCCCCTTGCACTTCCAGCACCTGCGCCAGCATCGCGGCGGCGGCATCGTCGAGTTCCCCGCGGCCGCCGGCACAAAGCACTGAGATGTCCGTGCCATCCGGGAGTTCGATGTCGTCCTCGCTCACCCCTTGAGCCTGCTTGTCCTCATCTGCCGTGGCAGGCTCGGCCGCCGCCGGATCATCGTCCTCCTCTGCTTCCTCCCGTGCGCTATCGTCGAGGTTCGCCACCAGCGTCTGCGCACTGGCCGCCACCTGTCGTCTTTGCTCATCGCCCATGACACCCCGCACCCGATCCTGTTCGCCGAGCAGAAGTGCGGGAATGGCGACTTTGTCATAGAATTCGAACAGATATCTTTCCTCCAGGATCTCCTCGGCGTGATCTGTGGCTTCCTCTGGATCACCGGCCAACAGCCGTTGGTAGAGCCGAGCATGCGGTTCGAGCACCGGTTCGTTGCCGAACAGAACGTCGAGGAATTCGAACTGCGGCACGTGCCTGCCGAGCACGACGAGACAGACAGTGAGCGGCGTCGACAGAACCAGGCCCAACGGCCCCCAGAGCCAGGTCCAGAAGATAGCCGCAACGATGATGGCCAATGGTGAAAGCCCGGTTCGTGAACCGTAGAGCCACGGTTCGACGACGTTGCCGGTTATCATTTCCATGGCCACGAACAGCCCGGCGGTCCATAGCACGAGCGACCAGCCGGGAGCCACGGCAAGCGCCAGGAACAAAGGCAGCAACGCACCAATGATCGGGCCGATATAGGGAACAAAGCGCAGCGCCAACGCCAGCAAACCCCACAGCAGTGCATTGGGTATGCCGAGAACCCAAAGCCCGAATGCAATCGGCACGGCATAGACGATGTTCACCACCAATTGCATGAGCAGATATCGGCCGACCCGCTTGCCCGCTTCCTGGAGCGCCTCGGTGGTCCGATGAAGATCGCCGTACCCGACGAGGCGTATGAAACGGTCGCGCAGGTCCTCGCGCTCGAGCAGCATGAAGATGACGACGACGATGATCAGGCCGGCCGACGCCAGCGGGCTGATCAGCGGGCCGATCAGGTTCTGGAGAACCTGGAGCGGCCTTTCGCGCGCGATGATCTCGACAGGCACCGGCTCGCGCTCTGGCTCACCTGCGGTAGGCGGTGAGGTTTCCTGCCGGTCGAGTTCCTGACCAATGCGTTCGATCACCCCACTCAGCCTGGCGATGATGCCTCCGCCGACGCCGGTCTCCTTCAGGGATCGGACCTTGGTCAGGATATTCGACTGGTAAAGCGGGATGTTCTGCGCCAGTTCGCTCACCTGCGTGGCGACAATGAAGGAGAACAGCGCGAGGACCGTGAATGCACTCAGCACGCTGGCGATGACGGCCGGGAGACGGGGAAGGCCGACTCGCTTGAGTCCGGAAACTATGGGTGCGAGCGCAAAGGTAAGCAGCAGAGCGATTGCGATCGGCAGGAAAACCTCGCGCCCGAAGTACAGGGCCGCAACCGCCGCCACGACTGTTGCGACGGTGGGCAATGACATCCGCGGTAGGGTTCTGGCAGAGGAAACAACGCCCATCACCCCGGGCTCGGCGGGGTGCATGCCGTTTCGACGATTGGCCGCCACTTGATACCTCCGCCCTGCCATAGCCATGATCAGGCATATTGAGCCGGCGTGCAACTTTCGCTTCTTCGCGCCGGCGAGTTCGAAGACGCGATCGGCAAGGGCGGCGCTTTGCGGCCCAACTGGACAGCCGGACGGGCGCTTCGGTCGCCGGACAAAACAACTGACGTGGTGATCGGTTCCGCACAGGCAGAAGACGAGGTCAGGCTTAATCCGAATGACGCAGCCAATGACGGTCGAACACGTCGAGGATGCCTCGGAACTCGGCCGGCGGGATCTGGCTAGCACCGCCGTCCTTGCTGTCTCCGGCGAGGAATTGCGCCAGCTGCCGGTCGACCATTTCCGGCTGCTCAATTGCCACGCCGAGCGAAGCCAGATCATCGGCGATCGACCCGTCGGGCGGCAGATATCCGCCCCATCCCTGGGGCCCCCGATTGCGCAAGCGGATCATCAGGATCCTGGTCAGGGACGGCTGCGGCTCCGGGCCGATGATGGTGGTGCCGCATAGATAGCCGCCAAGCACGCTTCCGGGCCGCGAGTGCGGAAACAGGCAGAGGAAGAATTGGGCTTCGCCGCTGGTTTCCTTCAGATGCGCATAGAGGCCGCGTTTTGCCGACGTCATCAGCCCACCGAGCAGCAGCTGCCCGGTCGGCAATGCCTCGCGATAGGCGGCAGTCAGGCCGTGCGCCCCCGGCCCGGTCTCTATCGAAAGACTGCCCCTGATCAACTGGCCGCGATAATAGGGCGACAAGGCGCGCGAATAACATGCATAGGTTCCGGCAAGGGCCAATCCAAGGCTTCGCTCTTCATGCCCGGACGCCGTCTCGAACTGCGCGCCGACGCGGCGTTCCAGTTCGGCCCTCTCGATGCCGTGGCGGGCGCAGATCGCCGCCGTGAAGCCTGGCAGGTCGCTCTCTGCGATCCAGGTGCCGGGCTGCTCCAGCTTGAGAAGCTTCGACCAGTCGTCGTAGACGCTGAGCTCGCGCGGCTGGGCGCGGCCCTGCAGCCATTTGTCGGCACGGCCGAGATCGAACGCCGTCTTCGGGTTGACGCCTCGGAACGCCGCCGCCAAATCCTTGCGAGCGACGGTTCCCAGCAGGGCCGCAGTCAACCGTAATTTCTGCGCGATATGCTGTGCCATCCCACCCGCCCCTTAATGCCACCGCGAGGCATAACATGTGCCAGAACTTGCTCCCACCGCATTCATTGCGGGCCGGACTTCTCCTAAAGTCCCATATTCCAGGAAATCCGCAGAATTCCACGCCGCTCCACGCGCCTACCCTTTTCGCCCTGCCGGGCGGCACTAAGGTCGCGCAGGGCAAGGGCAAGTTATGAAACTCACGCTATCTAGGCTTGAATACCAATCCCCTTCCTCAGTCATTTGAACGACGGCGAAGCCGAGCTCTCGCAACCACCACAAACCAGCGTAGATGCCGCCGCAACAAAGGAAGGAATAATTCGATGTCCTGGATTGCCTCCCCCAAAATCCCCTTCACCGCGGTTGCGGGTGGATCCGCCGCACTGCTGCTGCTGACTTTCGGGCCGGATGGACCGTCGCGTGCTGCTGCCGGCTCGCGCGCGGCAGCGACATATGGCAAGGCGGCTCCTGCGTCGCCGGCCATCGAGCCGACGCGCATTGAAGTCGACGGCGGCGCGCACGTGATACGCTTTTACATCGACGGCAAGCAGGTCGCCCTGCTAGACTCGACCGGCTTCAAGGATTGAACTTACGGTCGGCGCGGCTGCGTAAGCCTAACTCGCGCCGGTTCCTTGCAGCCGCGCCTTTCCACAAGCCATATTCCAGGAATTCCGGAGAATTCCACGCCATTCCACACAGCGGCGGTGTTCGGGCCGGCGGCTGGGGTTAACCTTACGTTAACCATTGAGGGACGCCGTCATGAAACTTGCCGTGTCTGCACTTCTCGCCGTCCTCGCACTTTCGCAAACCGTGGAGGCTAAAACGAAAGTCGTTGCGACAGATGCGAAAGCGGCCACAGCCGAGAAAACCCGGCCGCCGCTCGACAAAAAGTCCACCGGCGGGATCAACGCCTCGTCCGGTGCGATGGCGGCGCCGGCCGACAAAAATGCGTCCAGTCCGTATCCGCCGGCGATCTATTTCGATTTCTAGAGTTTCATCCATCCCCTAATGGAGGGACTCTATCCTTTTATTTCGACCGCACCACGCTTGCGGCGGCCGGGATCGACAGGCCCTAAGGATCGACAGGCCCCGGGATCAATAGACCTGGCGGCGGCGCGCCAAGCCGCGATAGGTTCGCCTCCGGCCTCAGCGACCCTGACGACGAAATGCTTCGTCACCGGCTCGATGATCTTCCACGTTCCCTTGAAATCGGCCTCGACCACGAAGGCATCGCCGGGACCGACTTCGACGGGCGCGCCGCCATCGGGCGTGATGACGATGCGGCCTGATATCATGTGCACGAATTCATAGTCGCTGTAGGTCGCGTGATAGGTGCCGGGAGTAGCCTGCCATGTTCCCGACATGACCTTGCCGTCCTCTGTGGTGTGCTGGACGGCGGTCTTCATGGTTGGGTTGCCGTCGACCACGACCCAGCCCGCGAGATCGCCCGCCTCGGCGTTTTCGACCGCGCCGAATTTGAGGATGGTCTTCTCTGTCATGGTCGGGCTCCGTTTGGAACTGTGCCGGCATTGGCTGCCGGTCAATAGCCGAAGCACCTGACATGAGCAACGCGGGCCTGCCCGCATTATCAGCAGCAATGGCACGGTTTGCCACGTGCCGCTACGCTTGACGTTGCCCTCATCCTCCCGAGCAGCCGAAGCCTCCGGGAACCGGCGCTTCTGAATTGCGCAGGCGGATGGCAGACGCGGCATCGCCGCGGTACGGAACCGACGCTAGGGCCGGCCCTCCGGGGCCACTCCTTGAAAGCCGTCGAAAGTACGATATATCAATGACTAAGCGTGCGTTGCACGCGACGTAGTGCTTTGGTCAAGCTTCATCTGTGGAGGTTGTCATGGCAAACAATCTGATGGAAGGAAAGAAGCCCCAGGATTGGATCAATCTGATCCTTGCGGCATGCCTGTTCATCTCACCTTGGGTCATCGGCTTCGCTGCTGAAACCGCTCCTGCGTGGAACGCCTGGATTGCCGCAGTCGTGCTCGGCGCCCTGGCTCTCGCGGCGCTTTCGGTATTCGCCGAATGGGAAGAGTGGGTGAACCTTGTCGTCGGGCTCTGGCTGATCGCCTCGCCCTGGCTGCTCGGCTTCGTGGCGAACGCCAACGCGATGGCGACCCATGTTGTCCTCGGCGTGCTGGTGGTTGCGGCATCGGCCTGGGCGGTCTGGGACTCTCGTCATCATCCGCCAGCGCATGCGTGATTGGTGACGACCAAGGGGAGGAGCCCGGCGCGCGAGCGGCGGGCTCCTTCTAAGCCTGAGATCGGTACGCAGGCCCGCTAGCCGGGCCAATTGTCTTCCTTGTGCTCAAAAAACACCCCGCCGCGCCGGTGCATATGTCAGCGCCGCCCCAGCGCTTTGACGCCGACGAGCACACCCGCGCTGCACTCCGCCAACTGCACTTGTGTTGCACTGCGTTAGATTTGTTGCCTTGCAATATCAATACATCGCGTCGAGTCTTCGCAACGGGTGGCTTTTTCAACGACCACACGAGGTTTTGCCGTGTCAGCATCGTTTCGGCCTGATATCGAAGGGCTGCGTGCACTGGCGGTGTCGGGCGTCGTCGCGTTCCATTTCGGTCTGTCGGACCTGCCGGGCGGCTTCACCGGCGTCGACATCTTCTTCGTCATCTCCGGCTATCTGATCACCGGCCAGCTGCTGCGGGAAATGGCCGAGTGCGGCAGGCTGAACCTGTGGCGGTTCTACGCAAGACGCGCCCGGCGCCTGCTGCCGGCCTCGCTGTTCGTCATCTTCGCCACGCTTGTCGCGGGTTACTTCATCCTGTCGCCGGACGAACAGGCGCTCTATTCGAAAGGCGCCATGTTCGCCTCGGCCTATGCGATCAATTTATGGCTGATCCGCTGGTCGTTCGACTATTTCGCACCCGATGCGGCGAACAACCCCTTCATCCACTTCTGGTCGCTCTCCGTCGAGGAGCAGTTCTACCTCGTATGGCCGGCGCTGCTTCTGCTGGCGGCATGGCTGCGCCCGGGCAAGCGCACGGCGATCCTGGTGATCGGCCTCGCCGGCGCGGTGTCGTTCGCCGTCTGCGCCTGGCTCACCACCGTGGCGCAGCCCTGGGCCTTCTATTTCTCGCCGCTCAGGGCCTGGGAATTCGCCGCCGGCGGCCTGGCGACGATGGCGCCGGCAAAATTCTGGCGCGAGCGCCCGCAACTGGGCGCAGCACTGGCATGGCTTGGCCTGGCGCTGATCGCCGGGGCCTATCTGACCTTCAGCGAACAGGCCACCCCCTTCCCCGGCGTCGCGGCGGTGGTGCCGGTGGCCGGCACCGTGCTGCTGCTGCTCAGCGGCTCCGGCAATGTCCAAAGAGGGCCCAGCGCCATGCTGGCGCTGCCGCCCTTGCAATGGGTGGGGAAACTTTCCTACTCGCTTTATCTCTGGCACTGGCCGGTCATCGTCTATGCGACGATGATGGTTCCCGACCTCTCCTGGCCCGGGCGGCTTGCCTGCGCAGCATTGACGCTGGCTCTGTCGATCTTCACCTATAGTTTCATCGAGAACCCGATCCGCCGCAACGTCTGGCTGATGGCGAACGCGGCGCGCGCGCTTATTCCCGCCGCAATGCTGACCGGCGCCGGCGTTGTGGCAACTTACGCCAATGCGCGCCTTGCCGTGCACGATCTCGACCCCTCACAACGCATCATTGCCGAAACTGCCGCACAGCCCTCCACCGCGCGCGCCAAGGACGGCTGCGTTCTCGACTACGAAACCGTCACGCCGAAGCCCTGCGTGTTCGGCGCCAAGAATGCCGAGCACTCGATCGCGCTGTTCGGCGATTCGCATGCCGACCACTGGTCGACGCCGCTGATCGAGGCGGCGAAGAAGAACAACTACAAGGTCGTCACCTGGCTCAAATCCGCCTGCCGGGCGTCGCGGCTGACGGTCTGGAGCTCGAAGCTGAAGCGCGACTACACCGAGTGCGATCGATGGCGCGAGCAATCGATCAAGGAGATCATCGCCCTGCGCCCGAGCCTGGTGGTGATCTCGGAGATCTCGCTGACGAGCTCGCGCAAATTGTCGCCCGACGTGAAGGTATCCGAAAGCCAGGACCGGGACTGGCAGGCCGGCCTGCGTGCAACGCTGGAAGCGTTCAGCCAGGCCGGACTGAAAGTTGCCTTTATCCGCGATGTCCCGTTCAACGGCATGTTCGCCGACACGTGCGTGGCCCGCGCGCTGTGGCGGGGACAGACGCCGTCGGTATGTGATGCGCCGCGAACCGACGCCGCCAACGACGCCGTGGCCGCGGTGGAGCGCGACATCGTGCGCACCGTCCCCAACGCGACCTATATCGACATGACCGACCGGTTCTGCGACGCCAAGACCTGCCATGTCTTCATCGACGGCAAGCTGGCCTACCGCGACCGCCACCACTTGGCGACGCCCTTTGCGCAAACGCTGGAGCCGCCCGTCGAGCGCGCGCTGTTTTCGTCGGGGGCGGCGAAATAAGGCAGCGCAAGACGCGCTGTCACCGCGTCTCAGTGCAAGCCAAACTCGCGCAGCAGTTCTTCGCGATAGCGCACGAACCGGCCTTCGCTGCGATCGCGGGGGCGCGGCAATTCAACCTCGACCAGCCGCGCTGTGCCGCCCTTCTCCCTGGGCAGGATCAGCACCCTGTCCGCGAGATAGATCGCTTCTTCCAGATCATGGGTGACCATGACCATGGTGACGTTCTCCTCGCTCCAGATGCGCGCCAGTTCCTCTTGCATGCCGATCTTGGTCATGGCGTCGAGCGCGCCCAGCGGCTCATCGAGCAGCAGGATTTCAGGCTGCACGGTCAAGGCCCGGGCGATGCCGACGCGCTGCGCCATGCCGCCCGAAAGCTGCCTGGGATAGGCATCGCTGAATTCGGCCAGACCAACGAGCTCGGTATAGAAGCGGGCCTTGTCCTCGGCCTCCGCCTTGGGCACGCCCCGCACTTCGAGGCCAAAGGCGACGTTGCCGAGTACCGTCAGCCAGGGCAGCAGGCGCGGTTCCTGGAAAATCACCGCGCGTTCAGCGCCGACGCCATGGACCGGCTTGCCGTCGATCGCGACACCGCCGCTGTCGGAGGCCTCCAGCCCGGCAAGAATGCGCAGCAGCGTGGTCTTGCCCGATCCGCTGGCGCCGACAATGACGAGACATTCGCCGGAGCGGATATCGAGGTTGAGAGCCCTCAGCACGGCAAGCGGACGCCCGCCGAGGCTGAAGGATTTGGACAGGTCGCGGATCGTGACCTCGCCGCCGCTTGTGGTGGCCATTGCGCCTCTCCCGGTCAGTGGGTTTTCGTTTCGCCGCGCCGGTAAAGGATATCCGCGGCTTTCAGCCTGCCCTTGGGCAGGCGGCCGTCGCGCTCGAGCACGCTAACCCAGAAGTCGATGTCGCGGTCGTCAGCCTTGGCCCCTTCACGCAGGCCGAAGCCGGTCCAGTAGCGTGCCAGCTCGCCATTTTCGCCGCGCTTGTCGAGGATGTCCGCGAGCACTTTGCGCGCCTCGTCCGGGTTCTGGCGCGACCAGTCGGCGGCGCGGGCCGACTGTTCGACGAAATTGCGGGCGCCATCCGGATGCGCCGTGATGAAGTCGCGCCGCAGGACGATGAAGCCGCCGGCCAGTTCGCCCAGCACGTCGGTGTCGTTGAACACACCCCGCACGCCGCCCTTGTCCAGCAGCGCGCCGGCAAACGTCGCCTGCCAATAGCCCAGTGCCGCGATGTCGACTTGGCGCGACCGCAGGGTCTGTTCAAGCTGCGGCCCGGGCACCACGACGAGCTTGGCCGCATCCGGCGGCAGGCCGACGCCGTGCAGCGCCTCGCGCACGGTGTAGTCGAGATGGGCACCAAGCGTGTTGACCGCAATGGTCTTGCCGGCGACGTCGGCAATCGATTTGATCGGACTGTCTTCCAGCACGTAGAAGACGCTGTGCACTTGCCTGTTGATGCCGTTGCTTGGATAGGCGGCGACGAAGTCGTTGCCTCCGGAGATCGAATTGATCACCGCAGCGGTTGCGGCCGAGCCGAGATCGACGCTGCCGGAGGCGAGCGCGAACAGCGATTCCGGGCCGCCGCCCGAGTAGCCGACATTCTCCAGCTTGACGCCGAGGTCGTTGAAATAGCCGAGCTCGTCCGCCAGCTCATGCGGCGAGATGCTGCCGCGGCTGGCGAGGTAGCGAAACGTGACCGGCGCAGCTTGCGCAGCGGCAAAGCGAGGCAGGCCGGTGGCGATGACGCCGGCGGCAAAGGGAGCGCCCGCAAGCAGGGAACGGCGAGTGATTGGCATGGTCCGGTCTTTCCTGTTGGAGGATGGTGCCTGTTGGAGAGGATGGTGAAAGGCTGGTCAGTCGATGGGATTGCTCCAGCGGCAGAGCCGCCGCTGAAGGCTGACCAGCGCCTGGTTGGCGATCAGGCCGAGGCCGGCGAGGATGACGATCGCCGCAAACATCAGCGGGATCTGGAAGTTATACTGCGCGTTCATCACCTGGAAGCCGATGCCCTTGTTGGCGCCGATCATTTCGGAGGCGATCAGCAGCAAGAGCGCCGTGGTCGCACTCAGCCTTAAGCCCACGAAGATCGACGGGACGGCCCCCGGAAGCACGACCCGACGAAACGCGGTGAGCCGCGTCGCGCCATAGACCCGGGCCATTTCGAGCAGTTTCGGATCGACTTGCTTGACGCCGCTGATGGTGTTGAGCAGCAGCGGAAACAGCGTCGCCCAGAAGATGACGAAGACCTTTGAGGCCTCCCCCAGCCCGAGCAGCAGGATGAACACCGGGTAGAGCGCCAGCGCCGAGGTCTGCCGGAAAACCTGCAGGATCGGATCAAGCGCGGTTTCGACGGCGCGCACCTGGCCCATGAACAGACCAAGCGGGATGGCAACCGCCACCGCCGCTGCGAAGGCGAGGCCGGCGCGCTGCAGGCTGATGGCGATGTCACCAAGCAAGGTGCCGCCGGCCAGACCATTCCACAATGCGGAGACGATCGTGTCGATCGGCGGCAGCACCGCGGCGTTGACCCATCCCGCGCTGCTCGAGACCTGCCAGATCGCGAGGAAGGCGATCAGGATGCCGTAACGGGACAGGAAGCGGACGACAGCCCGGTTGGCCAGGCGCGGAAGATCGGCGCCGAGGCTGGTTCTGCCGTCATGTGCAGCGATCGTGACCGGCTGCTCGATGTGTTGCAAACTCATCGTCTTGCCCTTTGCTCTAAGAGAATTTTTCGGCGGCCAGCACCTTCGAGCGGGCGGCGGTCCAGGGGTTTTCCGGCCGCCTGAGGCCGAGATTCTCGCGCAGCGTCCTGCCTTCGTAGGCGGTGCGGAACAGGCCGCGGCGCTGCAGCTCGGGGATCACCAGGTCGACGAAATCGTCGAGCGCGCCGGGCAACCAGGGCGGCAGGATGTTGAAGCCGTCGGCGGCCTCGTTGCCGAACCATTCCTCCAGCTGATCGGCGACCTGCACCGCGCTGCCGATGACAGTGTAGTGGCCGCGGGCCGTCGCCACCCACTGGTAGAGCTGGCGGATGGTGAAGTTGTGCTCGTCGGCGATCTGGCGGATCAGCGCCTGGCGGCTCTTCATGCCTTCGGTTTCCTTGCTCGGCGGCAGCGGTCCGTCGAGCGGATAACCCCTGATGTCGAGCGTCTGGCCGGCCAACCCGTTGAGCAGCGCCACGCCATCTTCGGGCAGGATCAGATCGTTCAGCTGCTGGTATTTGGCGCGGGCTTCCTCTTCGGTGCGGCCGACGAAGGGTGCCACGCCCGGCATGATCAGCACCTGTCCGGGATCGCGGCCGGCAGCCTTCACGCGCGCCTTGAGGTCGCGGTAGAATTCTTGCGCCGAGGCTAGATTCTGATGGGCGGTGAAGATGACTTCAGCCGATTGGGCGGCGAGCTTGCGGCCGTCCTCCGACTGCCCGGCCTGCACCACCACCGGGTGGCCCTGCACCGGGCGCGGCACATTGAGCGGACCTTTGACACTGAAATGCGGGCCCTTGTGGTCGATGTCGTGAAGCTTGTCCTTATCGTAGAAGCGCCCCGACTTCTTGTCGCGGATGAAGGCATCATCTTCCCAGCTATCCCACAGCGCCTTGACCGTCTCGACATGCTCATGCGCGCGGGCATAGCGCTCGGCGTGGGCAGGCTGCGTCTCGCGATTGAAGTTACGCGCGGTTTCGTCGCCCGCCGAGGTCACGACATTCCAGCCGGCCCGGCCATTCGACAGAAGATCGAGCGAGGCGAACTTGCGGGCGAGCGTATACGGCTCCTCATAGGTGGTGGAGGCGGTGGCGATGAAGCCCAGATGTGTGGTGAGCGGCGCCAATGCGGCAAACAGCGTCACCGGCTCGAACCCGGCGATCTTGGCATTGCCGCCTTCGCGGGCGCCGAGGCCGACGGTCAGATTGTCGGCGAGGAAATAGGCATCGAACAGGCCGCGCTCGGCGGTAAGCGCGAGCTGCCTGTGGAACTCGAAATTCGTCGCGCCGTCCGCCGGCGCGTCAGGGTGGCGCCAGGCTGCGATATGCTGTCCGCCACCGGGCAGGAAAGCACCAAGCTTGATCTGCCTGGACTTGCTGGGTCTGGTCATTGCGGGTTCCTTCTGACTGTGCGGAAAGGGATTGAGGGTCACTGGCCGGTGTTCAAGCGGCAAGACCGACGCTGCGTGGCACCGCCCGGCAAGCTTCGGCGACCGCTTGCCTGGCGCGAGCATGGATGGCTTCGGACACCAGCACGCCGTTGGCGAAGTCCTTGTCGGAGGCGTAAATCGCGGTCGGCAGGGTCAGCGCCTCGAAGAAGCCGAACAGCGGCCGCAGCTGATGTTCGACCACCAGCGAATGACGATCGCCGCCGCCGGTCGCAGCAAGGATGACCGGCTTTCCCCTCAGGGATGACGGGTCGAGCAGGTCGAAGAAATGCTTGAACAGCCCGGTGTAGCTGCCTTTGAAGGTCGGCGAGCCAACCACCAAGACATCGGCCCCCAGCAATCGCTCGACGATGTTTCTGGCCAACGGATCCAGATCGCCAATGCGCTTTGCCAGCGGGAAGGACTGACCGAGATCCTCTAGGTCGAAAACGGTCGAGGCTGCACCGGTGCTGCTCGCCACCTCCGCGACGATGTGGCTGATAAACGCCTTGGTCTTCGACGGACGGGTCAGGTTGCCTGACAGCCCCACCACCAGCTTTTTCGACATTTGGGCTCCTCGCAAAGCGCTTGTGTGGCTTAACTTTAGTAAGTTTATAGAGATTAGTGAGAAAGAAGATTTCAAAACGGGCCCGCCAAGCGGATTGAGTTTGCGGCGCATCGCCGTCGATTGGTCCTTTCGACGCGAACGCGAACGCCGAGTTTGGCAAGGGCGCCTTGACCGCATTCCTGCCACGCGTTGATGATCTCAAGCGCACCAAAGCCATCGGCCCGGGGGATTCGCATGAAAACATTCGTTCTGAAGTCTCTGCTCCTGGCCTGTTTGCTGGCATCGCCGGCGCAGGCGGGATGGAAGCCGGTCGAGAAGGTCGAGACCTACGCCGTTTCAGGGCAGACCGGTCCCCAGCTCCATGCCTCGATGGGCGAGCGGGGGCCGATGATCGGCAAAAGCAAGGTCCGCGCCATGGCCTACACCAATTTCAAGCTGACCTGGGTCAGGGACTATCAGCGACGAGGCAATGCCTGCGTGCTGGTATCGGCGCGGCCGAAGCTCATCATAACCTACACCTTGCCCAAAACGTCCGGGCCGGTGCCGGCCGCCGTGCAGAAAAGTTGGGACGTTTTTGCCGCCGGCCTCGCCGCCCACGAAAAGGTGCATGGCGACATCATCGTCGATATGGTCCGCAAGATCGAGACGGCCACCATCGGCCTGTCCGTCCCCGACGATCCCGGGTGCGAAAAGATCAGGACCGAAATGACCAGGCGGCTCGCCGAACTCTCCCAGGCACAGCGGCAGGCAAGCCGCGATTTCGACCGGGTAGAATTCGCCCCGCGCGGCAATCTGCAGCAGCTCATCGTCGCTTTGCTAATGGGGCGGTAGGAAATGTGAAATCCCACCGGGAGGAGAAGCAGTGAGGATGGAGCTCGAAATCAAGGCAAGGTTGGCGGGACAGCGCCCCCTCTGGTCCTGCCGGACATCTCCCCATTGGTGGGAGATCGGCCGTCATCTTTGATTTCGCCAATCGCCAACCTCGTAAAAGAGGCGCTGTCGGCGGAACTGCCAATCTCCCCACTTGTGGGGAGATGTCCGGCAGGACAGAGGGGCGCGCCGTAGAGCGCCAATCTCAAAAGCAACCGAGCACTGACAATGCCTCACACGCGGTTGCCCCACGAAATCGCGCCAATGCCAAGTCGATGCGCAAAGTCATGACCGACGCCGAATTGAAGCTCTGGAATGAGCTTCGCGCCCATCAGCTGATGGGCTCGGGTTCCGGAGACAATTTCCGATCGCTGGTTACATCGTCGACTTTGCTTGCCCGGAAAAGGAACTTGTCGTCGAAGTCGATGGTTCGCAGCATGCCGATGCCAATGAAGGCGATGAGGCGAGGACAAAGCGTCTGGAACAAGACGGCTGGACCATCCTGCGCTTCTGGAACGATGACGTCATTCGTGACATTGACAACGTCTGCCAGCATATCGTCATCGAGGCCGGGCTGGACAGGCGCTGATCTTTTCCCTTGGCATAGCGGCAGAGTCCGCCTCAGCCAACTCGCTACCGCGCTCCCCTCACCCCGCCACCGGCGTCCACATCACATCCTCAACCCGCATCGCCCCCGTCGCCAGCATCACCAGCCGGTCGAAGCCGAGTGCGGCGCCGCTTGCCTGCGGCATGATGGCGAGTGCGGCGAGGAAATCCTCGTCGATCGGATAGCGTTCGCCATAGATGCGCTCCTTCTCGTCCATCTCGAGGATGAAGCGCCGGCGCTGCTCGACGGCGTCGGTCAGCTCGCCGAAGGCGTTGGCCAGCTCGACGCCGCAGCAATAGAGCTCGAACCGCTCGGCGACCCGCGGGTCATCCGCGCTCGGCCGGGCGAGCGCTGCCTCCGAAATCGGATAGCCGTAAAGAATGGTGGCGCGCCCCTGCCCCAGCGCCGGCTCGATCTTTTCCACCATCACCCGGCTGAACAGATCGGCCCAATTGTCGTCGGGCGCCGTGCGTAAGCCCGCCTTGACCAGAGCTGCGCGCAGCGCTTCGCGATCGGTGCTGCCGTCAGCGGCTACCGTGGCCAGCAGGTCGATGCCGGCATGGCGCGTGAAGGCTTCGGCGACGCTCAACCGTTCCGGCTCGGCGAACGGATCGGCCTCGCGGCCGCGAAAGGAGAAACGTTTTGTGCCGGCCCGCTCGGCGGCCAGCGCGACAAGCCCGGCGCAATCCTCCATCAGGCGCTTATAGGTTTCATCAGCCCGGTACCATTCGAGCATTGTGAAGGACGGATGGTGCAAGGGGCCGCGCTCGCGGTTGCGATAGACGGCGCTCAGGCTGAAGATGCGCTTCTCGCCGGCTGTGAGCAGCTTCTTGCAGGCGAATTCCGGCGATGTGTGCAAATAGAGCGGCTGATGCTGCCCGTCGGGGCCGATCGCCTCGGTGGCGAAGGCCGACAGATGCGCCTCATTGCCGGGCGAAATCTGCAGTGCCGCTGTCTCGACTTCGACGAAATCGCGGCGGGCAAACCAGTCGCGCAGGGCTGCAGTGATGGCATTGCGCAGGATCAGCCGCGGCCGGCGGTCGGCGTGAACATCAGGCGTCCACCAGGGCGAGGCGGCGGTCATGACAGAAGGATTCGCATCGAGGACTGGCGATTGCAGCCAAGATGCGCTAGGCCGCACCGGACGGCTCCCGCAGCCGATTTGCGCCAGTCGGCGCTCCCAGGCCAGTCAACACTCTTAGGAATGAAGCCCGTGAAGGTCATCGCCAGTTCCCTACGCAAAGGCAATGTCGTCGAAAAGGACGGCAAGCTCTATGTGATCCTCTTTGCCGAAAACATCCATCCCGGCAAGGGCACGCCGGTGACCCAGCTCGACATGCGCCGCATCTCCGATGGAGTGAAGGTTTCGGAGCGCTACCGCACCACCGAGCAGGTCGAGCGCGCCTATGTCGAGGAGCGCGAGCACACCTTCCTCTACCGCGATGGCGAGGGCTTTCATTTCATGAACCCGGAGAGCTACGACCAGGTCGCGGTGTCGGAAAGCGTGGTCGGCGAGATGGCGCCCTATCTCACGGAAGGCATGGCGGTGCAGATCTCGCAGCACAACGGCATTGCCATCTCGCTGGTGCTGCCGCAGCGCGCCACTTTCGAGGTGGTCGAGACCGAGCCGGTGACCAAGGGCCAGACGGCATCCTCGTCCTACAAGCCGGCGACGCTGTCCAACGGCGTGCGCACGCTGGTACCGCCGCACATCAGCGCCGGCACCCGCGTGGTGGTCATGACGGCCGACGGCGCATACGTGGAACGCGCGAAGGATTGAGAGGTTGGGCAATGCGCGTCCAAGATGACGCTGTCGCGATGGGCGCCCGTGATGAAATTTGCCGCCAGGCGGGCGACAGGCGTCGCGTGCTGGAAGCCGACTGGACGCGCGGCGGCTAGTAGCGGGAGCAAATCGCGTACACAGCTGCCAGATATGTGAGTGCAATCGTGACGTAGGAGACCGCGAGTTCAGCCACGATCGAGGAGATTTGAAGCAGCGTCACCTGAAAACCCTTTGTTAACCCTAACTCGCTAATACGCCTTAATCCTGTCTCTTAACAACCCCCAACGTATATGGTGAGCGCTCGCTACGGCGCCTGGTCGTCGCAAAATGCCGACGTAGAGGCGCAACCCACGATTGCCCCGTACTACGATGCGGGCCGGGAAGAGCCTTCGTCACTGGACAGTGTAGCGGGGATTCAGCCAAGGATAAGACCCGCTATCAGAACCGTAAGGATCATCGACAGCGGAACGGCAAGAAGGCAGCACGCCTCCAAAGTGTTGATTTGCCAAGAGTTCATCGGGCGCTTCCCAGTTGGATTCCTGTCTAAACGGGCAAACCGGGACGGCAGTTCCACGGAAATGCCCGGCGTCATCCACGCCGCTCATCGTGCCGATCGGCGCCAACCCTCATTCCCGGTCATCCAGCGAGCGCGCGCCAGATGCGTCGCCCAAGCCCGGAATGCCCGTTCCGGCTCCTGCTCCGGGTCAATGTGCAGTACGGTGTAGGCGACCTCACGCCAATCGGCCCCGTCCGCCGAAGCATCGAGCAGCCGGATGTAAGTCAGCATGCAGTGCTCGTCATAGGCGGTCAGCACCGAAGACGTCGGCGCCACGTCTGCGAAATGAGGGTCTAACGGTGGCTTTGGCATTGCGATCTACCAGCAATGGCGCACCGTAACAGGCCGTCGAGAATCCCGCGCCCTTCAATTGGAGGACGCTGGCGGATCGAGGTTCGCCTCTTGCCTGATCACCCATCGGTTCGGTCCCGCCGTCCGGTCGCGCCCTACCCCCGCGGCCGCCGCATCAGCATCATCCCGTAATGCACCGCCCACAAATCCAGCCCGACCTTGAGCAGCTTAGACACAACGTCCCGCGGCTCGCCCGTCTGTTCGGCGAGGCTCTTCACCGTTTCGCCATGGCAGCAGACTTTTTGCACCACGCCAGACACCTCCCAATGCGAAAGCGCCTTGGTGGCGTCGGCATAGGCGCGGCCGGCCGACAGGATGCGGTCGGCAACGCCGCCGCCGATGCGGCCGCCGTCGACGCGCTCGGTCAGCGCCATCGGCTTGACGCCGTCCTGTGCCGAGACGCGAAAATCCTCGCGGTAGCGCATACCCGCCTCGCGCTGCTGGCGCGACAGCGAGGTGATGCCGGTCAGCGGGTCGACGTTGCGCACCCGCACGATGCCGCCGGTCGAGGTGTGGCCGTCATTGGAAACCTCATAGATGCGCCTCGCCTCCAGCGTGCCGGTCGCCAGCCGCTTGCGGCCGAAGGCGTCGTCCTTCAGCGCGAAATCATGACCGACCTCCTTGCGGATGCGCACCTGCTCGGCCTCGCCCTTTGCCAGTTTGGGCGCCTTCGGCGCCTTGACCTTGGCGGTCTTCTTGCTCATGGACAGTCTCCTCGTTTGATTGGCTGCCTTCGCAGAACCTGGGGTCCTCGCCCCACGTAGCGGGGCGAGGATCGCAAGACCGAGTTCACGCCGCATCCGCCAGAGCCGTAGGGCGATGGTCGCAGAAGCGCGCCGCGTGATAGGCGCAGTAGCTTTTCAGCGGCCGCGTGCGCAGGCCGCAGCACAGCATGTCCAGTGCCGGCCGGCTGCCGGGCGCGTCGTTCTCGGGATCTTCCTCCAGCGTCAGATCGAGCGGTGCGCGGCAGCGGTTGAACAGGCAGTCGATGAAGCGCATGGCCGCGACGTGCGGCTGGCGCCCGGCGGCAACGGGGCGCGGCGCCGGCAGCTTGAAGGCCTCGCCGTCGGGCCCGTGGATCTCGCGCACGGTCTGGCGCTGCGGCAGCCAGACCGGCGGCGCCAGCCTGGCCGGCGTGCGGGCGATGCTTTGCAATTCTGTGTCGGTATAGGCGGGCATGGTGTTCTTCCATTGAAAGGGTTGCGTAGATGCCGAAGCTGCCCCTCTCCCCGTTCACAGGGAGAAGGGGAGATCACCACCGGCGGCCAAGCTTCGCCTCGGCTGCCTCGCGGGTGGCGCCGGAAACCGCCCTGCCCGTGCGCCGGTCGAAGACAATGACCGTGCCATCCTCGGTGCGGATGCGCGAAAGGCCGGCGCGGCACTCGCGTAAGTTCGTGGCCGGAGCCGTGAGGGGAACGGCTCCGGCCGTTCCGGTCGCCTGCGATGACGGCAGGGCGACAGGAGCCGAGGCGCTAGCCTCGGGCTTCGTCCCGGCCGGGGAGGAGGACAGCCGGGACGGATGGGAAAACGAGATGGGGCAACGGGGCTTGTGCATGACTGCATAAAAGCATAACTCAAAAAATTACGCAAGCCATTCTTTCATGGACGAAACCTATTCTTATGTTCAGATGGCGCCATGGCGAAAACCTCATTGTCGATCAAAGTCGGAGCGGCGATCCGCAAGGCGCGCAAGCAGCGTGGCCTGGTGATGCGCCACATTGCCGAGCACAACGACACCGATGTCGCCGCCGTCGGCAATTGGGAAACCGGCCGCAACCTGCCAAAAACCGAGAACCTTTTGAAGACCGCCGCCTTCCTGCGCGTCGACCCGGTGGCGCTCGGCAAGGGCGAGGTCGTCTTCCTCGACGACGCCGACAATGTCGCCGACGCCGAGATCGTCACCGACGCCGCCCCTTTGCCCGCCGGCCCTATGGACATCGAGCTTCTGGGTGCTGCGGTTGGCGGCGACGACGGCGACTTCACCTTCAACGGCGAGGTCGCCGGCTACGTCCAGCGCCCGCCCGGCATCGCCCATCTGCGCAAGGTGTTTGCGCTGCATGTGCTCTCCGACTCGATGGTGCCGCGCTACGAGCCCGGCGAGATGCTTTATTGCGGCGGCCGCGACGCCGTGCCAGGCGACCATGTGGTGATCGAGATGTTCCCCGAAGAAAACGAACGCAACGGCAAGGCCTTCATCAAGAAGCTTGTCAAGCGCACCGCTGCCGAGCTGGTCGTCGAGCAGTACAATCCGCCGAAGACGCTGACCTTCAACCGCTACGCGATCAAGGCCGTCTTCCGCGTCATCCCGCTCAAGGAACTGCTGGGGTATTAGGGGTGGCGGGTTCGCGCGCTCCCTTCTCCCCTGTGGCAGAAGGTGGATCGGCGCGCCACTCAAGCCCGCCTGGATCTCTCCAGCGGAACCTCGCGCTCGCTGAGCATCCGCGCCTCGGCGCGGCGCCGCTGCTGCTCGTCGACGAATGCCGCCTGGATCACGACCGCTGCGCCAGGCAGGCCATCCGCGCGGCAGGCCGAGCAAATGAGGCGCCCCGAAAGGGACGCCAGCGGCGTCTGCGCAGTTACCCCGAAGCGCCTGAGCTCAGCCGGCTTCCACCATCTGTTGCGGCCGCAATCGATACACTCGACCGCAATCGAGACAACCTCGGCGATCGTCGCTTGCTTGCCCGGCAATGCCATTGTTCCTGATGCCTCATGTTCCTGTTTTGTTCGCAACATTACGGGTTTTTTCCGAAGAGTCGAGTCGGATCTGCCCAACCTGCGTAAAAGTTTAACTTGCGCATATTTTTGAGTTATGCTTGTATATGATATACCGATGATGAGTTAGCGCCGTGACGTACGCATGGGCGCCAAGACCGGGCACCCGTCGCGGCCGCTCAGCCAAGGAAACCAGCATGGACGCCCTCTCCAACGCTCAATTCGCCCGTGATTGCGGCTATACCGGCGACAGCCCGGCCATGCTGGCAGCCTTCGCCGCCATCCGCCTCGACGGCATAGCCAAGGCCCGCCTGGGCCATGACCAGCGCAAGGCGGTGGTCGACCGGCTGAAGCACGGCGAGGCCTTGTTCCTGGCGGCGATCCGCCCGGCGCAGTCGGCCGAGGAGGCGCTCGAGGACGCCGCCCTCTTCATTGCGCTGTTCCGCAACATGCCGCGCTGGCGCCAGGAAAGACGCGGCGCCGATCTCGCCCGCGCCAGGCAGCAGCGGCTCCTGGCGCGCTTCTTCCGCCGCTATGGCCACCGCCTCTGGGCACGGCAGGCCGCGTAAGCCGGAGGTCGTCGACGCCATCGGCCGCGAATGGCTGGACCGCACTTGCCGTCGCCAAGCCCGCGCCGTATGTCGTCCCTCGATGAGCGAAATTGATTTCCGTCGCGCGCAAGCGGCCGATCTGCCGGCGATTGTCGCATTGCTAGCCGACGATGCGCTTGGCGCTGGTCGGGAAGACGCGTCGACGCCGCTCGCCCCCTCCTATCTCGATGCCTTCAGGGCAATCGATGCCGATCCCAACCAGCTGCTGGCGGTGGCCGTCGAAGCCGGGCAAGTGGTTGGAACCCTGCAGCTCAGCTTCATTCCGGGCATTTCGAGGAAAGGCGCCTGGCGCGGGCAAATCGAAGGCGTTCGCGTTGCCCGGCACCGCTGGTCTGGCGGCGTCGGCAAACGCATGATCGAATGGGCGGTTGAAGAGTGCCGCTCGCGCAACTGCAGCTTCGTTCAGCTCACGACCGATAAGAGTCGACAAGAGGCGCACGCGTTCTACGAGCGCCACGGTTTCATCGCCAGCCATCTCGGCTACAAGATGGGGTTGTAGCGCTCGATCGGCTGATTGCCGAGTCGGCGCCGCCCCTCATCCGCCTGCCGGCACCTTCTCCCCGTATGGTGACGGGGCGAAGGGGGCTGTCCGCAACATCGGCAGTTCCTGCAACGTTGGTGATTGGCGAAACCATCGACGAGAGCGTCCTTCTCCCGTCCCTACAGGGAGAAGTGCCTAGCAAAGCGATGAGGGGCAGCGCAAACCTGAAGCGATTGCCTTCCACCTGCCGGTCCACGCTCCTTGACAATCCACGTACAATGTTCTCTCTATGTTCCAAACCAAACCACCCTCGAGACAATGCGGCGTTCGAACCTCCGCGGGCGAACGGGCCGGATGGAAGCCAACATCCTCCACGCTGATCTGGACGCCTTTTATGCCTCGGTCGAACAATTGCTCGACCCGGCCCTGCGCGGCAAGCCGATCGCCGTCGGCGGCGGCGTCGTGCTGGCCGCGTCCTACGAGGCCAAGGCCTTCGGCGTACGTGGCGGCATGCCGGGGCGGCGCGCGCGGGAACTCTGCCCCGGGCTGATTTTCGTCGGCGGTCATTTCAAGGATTACCAGCGGCTCGGCGACGCGGCCATCAAAGTGCTTGGCGATTTCACGCCGGTGGTCGAGCGGATTTCCATCGACGAGGCCTTCGCAGACGTCACCGGCTGCACCCGTCTGTTCGGCCCGCCGGCCGAGATCGCCACAACCATCCGCCGCCGCGTGCGCGCCGAACTCGGCCTGCCGATCTCGGTTGGCGTGGCGCGCACCAAGCATCTGGCCAAGATCGCCTCGCAAGTGGCCAAGCCCGACGGGCTGGTGGTGGTCGATCCGCGCCACGAGCTCGAGTTCCTGCACGATCTGCCGGTTGAGCTGATGTGGGGCGTCGGTCCGGTCACCAGGGAGCGGCTGGCCGGCATCGGCGTCAACACCATCGGCGAACTGGCGAAGACCAACGGTGGGTCGCTGGAGCGCCTGCTCGGCCCGGCGGCGGGCGAAAAGCTTAACGCGCTGGCCTGGAACCGCGATCCGCGCAAGCTCGAGACGCAGCGCCGGGCGCGATCGGCCGGCGCGCAGTCGGCGCTCGGCAGGAAACCGGCCGAGGAGGAAGTCTTCGTGCCGACCCTGCTGCATCTGGCCGACAGGGTCGCCACCAGGCTGCGGGCGAAATCGCGGCCCGGCCGTACGGTGACGGTCCGTGTCCGCTTCGCCGACCTGCGCTCGGTGACGCGCTCGATCACGCTCGACCAGCCGATTTCGGCAACCGCGATGCTGGCCGAGATCGCCGCGGCGCTGGTGCGCAAGGTGCTTGTCGATCATCCGCACGAAAAGACCATTTCGCTGCTGGCGATCGCTGTCTCGCATCTGGAAAAGCAACCGGGCCTGCAGCTGGAATTGCCGCTCGGCCTCGATGACGACCGCCGCCGCCCCGGCACAAGGAAGGGCGTGGCGCGCTGGACCGCCGACCGCGCCGTCGATAAGATCCGCGACCGCTTCGGCTGGGAGGCGGTCGGCTATGCCTCGGTCGCGCTCGGACTGTCGCGGACGATTCCCGATGCCTTTCGCGAGCTGGCCGAAAAGGAGTTGTGAGCCGGTTTGGCCGGACCGATGCGATGCAGAAATTCCAATTCGCGCCCTCTTGAGCCTTCGCCATTGCGCCGCGCAGGACCACTTGAGCGCAAGCGTCCCAGTCAGCCGAGGCGAATATTTGTCTCGAAGAGGGCTAGTCAAGCGAAGCCAGGGGCGACACGGCCGGTCCGTTCAAAGCCGTGCCGTCGATAGCAAAATGCGAGCCGTGGCAGGGGCAGTCCCAGCAGCGCTCGAGCGAGTTCCAATGGACATGGCAGCCGATATGCGTGCATGCGGCCGAGCGCTTGTAGAGCGTGCCGTCGTCATCGCGAAACGCGGCGATTTTGGTGAGCCCTTCGCGGACGATGGCACCTTCTCCCGGTCGCAGCTTGTCGACGGAATCGATTTCGCCAGGCGCGATATACTCGGCAAAACTCTTGAGCGCTGTCGCATTCTCCGACAGATAATCGCCGATCGCGCCTGCCGTCTTGCGAGACGGCTCGTAAAGTTCGCGCCAGCGGCTTTCGCCCTTCAGAATCAGGTCGGAAATCAACAGGCCGGCGACGACGCCATGGGTAATGCCCTGGCCGGAATCCCCAGTCGCGACAAAGACGCGGCGGTTGCCAGGATTGCGGCCGATGAACCCCGCATAATCGACGGTCTCCATAACCTGCCCGGACCACCGGTTGGTTTCCATGCCGACATCGGGCACCAGCCTTTTGGTCCAGGCCGCCAGGGCCGCGAAGCGGTCACCGGCATCATCGGCCTGCCCTGTTTTGTGGTCTTCACCTCCGACGATCAGGAAGTCGGTCCGATCTTCGCCAGGCTGAAGCCGAACGTAGTGGTAAGGGTCTTCAGTATCCCAATACAGGGCATCCGGTATGGTATCGCGCGCGATCTCGAACGACATCGCGTAGGTCCGATACGGCGCTTGCTTGGTGTGGAGGGCGACCCGATCGTTGATCGGCGAGTTGGTGGCGACAACGGCCGATTTGGCGGACACGGTAAAGTCTGAAACCGTGGTTGCGCGCACGCCGGGGTCAGTCTCCTCGACCTTTTCGACAACGGTATCGGCATAAAGCGCGCCGCCGCGCGAGCGGATGCCTGCGGCCAGCCCGCGGAGATATTTGAGCGGGTGGAAGGTCGCCTGATTGGCGTATCGAAGGGCCTGCGCATCCGAAAAGCCTGCAAACGGCACACCCCTGATCTTCTCGACGTCGACACCGATTTTCAGACCGGCGTCCAGCTGGCGCTTGATGTCGGATTGCTGCCTGCCGGAAGCCGGAAAGAGAAAGCCATCGAGGCGTCGGAAATCGCACGCGATACTCTCGCTCTCCTGGATTGATTGGATACGGTCGATAGCGGCCGACTGGCTTTGGTAATACATCCGCGCCAGGTCCTCACCGCGCAATTTGGTCAGTTCCGAAAAGTAGTCGTCGCAAATGGATGACAGGTGCGCGGTAGTGCGAGCCGTCATGCCGCTTCCGATCCGGCCGCGATCGAGGACCGCCACCTTTTGCCCGGCGACGGCCAGTTCGTACGCGACCGACAGTCCGGCAATTCCAGACCCGACGACCACGACATCGACCTGTGCGCTCTGCCCGAGCGCGACCGCGTCGGGCGCTACTTCGGTCGCCGCCCAGAGGGATACAGTCCTTTCGTCGCTGACATTCATTGGCGGAACCTCCCATCCCCAACATTCGGGTAAACGGATGCGAGGAGTCAAAGTTCCTCAAGCCTTTGAATGCCGACATAGGCGGCCCTGGTCGTCAGACCAAAAGCGTTGCGCTGCCCCAGGCGATCAGGGCGATGCCGGCTGCCCGGCCAACCCACTGGCCGGCAGGAAACAGCTTTTCAGCCAGCACCAGAATAGCGAGCCCGGCAACCCACACCAGATTCATGATGCCGCCCACGAACAACAACGCCATCAGCATCCAGCAGCATCCGACACAAAACGCCCCGTGCAACGCGCCCAAACGCAGCGCGCCAACTGCGTGGGGACGCCAGTGTCGGGCAAGGAACGCGGTCGGTGCCCGGCAATGCGACAGGCAGGCGTTCTTGAGCGGCGAGAGCTGATACAGGCCCGCGGCGATCAGGACGATGCCGGAAAGCCAGCGGCTCTGCGAACTCATCATCGTCGCGGAAACGAACGCCTCGCGTTCGAGCAGCCAATGCAACGCGGTGGCCACGACGGCAAACCCTAGCCAAACCAGGAGGTAGCCTGCCATAAATACGCCGGTGGGCGCGAGCTTGTCCTGGATCTGACCCTGTGCGAGCGCATGGCGATGCACGCGCGCATAGAGCAGGATAGTCGGCGCCGCACTCGGGGACATCATGGCAACCATCATGACCCACCACATGGCGATCATCAGCGCCCAGATCGCCGGCCCCCAGGCCCGCGGTTCGGCTGCCATGGCCATCGCGCTCATGTCCATGCCGGGCATATCCATGCCAGACATATCGGAGGTCAGGTCGGCAGTTTGCTGGTGGGGGAATAGCGCGAGCCTCGTCATCTCCCACGCATTCATGCCGAGCCCTGCACCCGCGACGATATAAAGCCAGGCCAGCAGGCACAGCGCCACCACGCCCGCAATCGTGATGACGCGGTCGCGTCTGAGCAGCCGTTCCAGTGGCGACCCGCCGTCCATGTGGCGCCTCAGGCCCGCACCACCCCGTGATTGTTGAGATGCAGCCGGGCGAACTGGCCGTAACTGTCCTTCATGTTCACCTGAACCGGCCCGCTGGTTGTGCTCGAAGCGCTGCCGATCTCCGCGACTGCATATTCGAAGCCGTTCGGCAACACGATCTGAGCGCGCGAGTCCGCGCCCGTCACCTTGTTGCGGATCGGTTCGCCGACGGTTTCGATGTAGTCCTTGACGAAGATGCGGCCCCTGCGGCCGTCGATATCGAGGTCGAGATCGATCTTGGTGAAAACCGGCTCATTCATTTTTGTTACGGTTGAGGCGTAGACGGCGAACATCGTCGCGAACGGGTCGGTGTCCTGGCCGGTCATGATGCGCAGCAGCGCTTGACGCTGCCGGTCGGTTGCATTCTCGTCGACGAAGGCGATGGCTTCGCCATTGCCTTCGTGGATCGCGCCAGGCCATTTGAAGATCGCGGCGATCCGAAGGCCGTCGAGGGCGGTCTCGCCATGATGACCTTCGTCGATCTGGATGCCCGCCACCGCATGGCAATGGCCTTTGTCGGGCAGCGCATTGAATTGACAGTTGCAGCCATATTCGCAGGTACAATTGACGAGTTCGCGTCCCTTGATTTCCCAAGACGTCATGCTGTCCTCCCTGATATCGAAATATTAGACCATCAACATACACCTGCGCCGGCCGCACCGCCATCCTGTCGCGCCATGGAAGACGGCAGCCCATCCCGCCTTCTCGCTGGATAATGGTGGAACGTGCGCCTTGGAGATCGTGAGGCCGACATCGGAACGGCAGAAATGCGGTCGGACCGGGCCTTTCCGACCGCACCCGCGAAGGTCCGGAAACGACCCCGAAAGCGGTCGTTTCCGATAGCAACCCGAGCAGCAAACGGTTTTGGCAGGACTGGAAAAATCGGTCTCGAATGCTGCAATCATCACATGTCCCGTCCAGGTTGTGGACACGTCCTTCTCAAAGGCGCACTCTTAGCGTGCGAAACGCGAGCTGGTGTTTCGTCCAATGCTTCACATGCTTGACTTGCGTCGGGTGATTGTCTGACCTGTCCGGATACTTCCGGGTCGGCAGACCTCACATTGTGTCGCCTATCCGTGATCAGGCTACGGCCTAAGGCACGTTGCAGCCCGTTCCGGATCAATTGGGAGGTAAACAACATGCCTGATTTTCAGCGCAGAGAACTCCTTGTTCAAGGAAGCGCGGCTCTTGCCGCAATTGCTGCTCTCTATACCTCGCGTCGGGCTTACGCTTTTCCAACACGGCCGAGCGAGGAAGTTATTCCGTGGCTGGATCAGCCGACCGAAAATCCCGATCCGGTCGGTATCCAGAAGCAGCTTGTCTGGGAGGATTTGGATAGCTGGATAACTCCAAACGACAAGTTCTTCAGCATCTCGCATTTCAATCGACCAACGATCGACGAGAAGACATGGTCGATGGAGATCGGAGGCCTGGTGAAGAAGCCTTTAAAATTAACGCTCGCCGACATCAGGGCGCGACCGCGGCAGGAGGTCGTTTTCACAGTGGAATGCTCGGGCAACCACGGGTTTCCCTTTTTCACTGGCGGCATCGGCAATGCGCGCTGGGCTGGGACGCCGCTCGCCCCGATCCTCGAGGAGGCCGGCGTTCTGGAAAATGGCATCGAGGTTGTCTTTTTCGGCACTGACAAAGGCGAGGTCGCAATACGCGATATCAAGATGCAGCAGAACTTCGCTCGCAGCATGTCGCTCGCCGACGCGATGAACCGCGACAATCTCCTCTGCTATGAAATGAACGGAGCCGCCTTGCCGGCGCCCAATGGTTTTCCGCTGCGGCTGATTGCTCCAGGTTGGTACGGTATCGCCAACGTCAAGTGGCTGGAGCGCATCGACGTTCGCGACACCCGCTTCATGAACCTTCTGATGGCCCGTGACTATGTCACCATCCGGGAGGAAGAGCACAACGGCGAGAGCGTGTGGACCGAGAACTCGGTTGGCCGAGCGCTGATAAAGTCCGCGCCTGCGAAGGTTACCCGGAAAGACTCGGACTACCGCGTCATTGGGGCAGCCTGGGGGGCGCCGATCGAGCGGGTCGAAGTGCAAATCGATCAAGGGCCTTGGGCACCAGCGACCATTGACCACAGTGAGGAGGCCGAGCACGCCTGGAAGATCTGGTCCCTGGACTGGGCAAGTCCCGCTCCTGGAGAACACACGGTGACCTCGCGCGCGGTCAGCACCACGGGACAAGTTCAACCGGCAATGGACGATCCCTTGATTGCCAAGAAACACACATACTGGGAAAGCAATGGCCAGGTGACGCGCCGCGTCCGTGTCGGCTAGAGCATTTTGCAGCCAAATGGGATCATTTGGCGTCGGCATAAATGCCGCAAAACATCTAGTTAGAGCGAGTTACCGGTTCCAAGAGAACCGGAACCGCTCTAGACACTTGCAGCCATGTGGCAATTTCGTTCGGGTCACCAGGGAGTCAAGGCTGCTTGATCCGAAAGCTGCACCGACTCCATATCGAGCGGACCGGTGTGGGTCGTAGATTCCTCACCCGTCCACGATGCTGATCTCCGCATCGACCAGGCACCAGGGTGCGTAGCGGAAATCGCGGATCTGGACGACCCGCTCGTCCTGCCATTCGACCAGCATGAAGCCGCGCACGGCGCCGTCCGGCTCCTGCGGGTTGCGGATCAGGATCGCCGGCCTTCTATCGACGAAGCCCAGCGACAGCGCCCAGTCGCTGATGCGGTCGTAATTGCCGAAATAGGTCGACACTTCGGCCTTGCCGCGCATGCGGAGCCGGCTGACCAATTCGAGCTGGACATCCTCGGCGATCAGCGCCCTGACCGCGTCGAAGTCGCGCGCGTTGAACAGATCGACATAGCGGCGCAGCCGTCGCTCGTCATCGGCGTCGAGCCGGGGCGCGGCGACGTGCTCAGGCTGCGACGCCAGCAGGCGCAGCTGCGCCCGCCCGCGATGCAGCGCCGCCTTGGTGGCGGCCAGCGTCGCGCCGGTCACCTCGCAGGTTTCGTGCAGGGAAAGGCCTAGCACGTCGACCAGGATCACGGCGCTGCGCTGCGCCACCGAAAGCTGCATGAAGCTGCGCAGGCCGCCGCAGCGGCGAGCCTTGCGTCGGCGCTGCCGGAAGGATCCTCGATCGTGGTCACGTCGGTCTCGGTCATGCGCGACCTTTCCCGATGGCGCCGGCGCAAATGGTCCTGCGCAGCATTATGAGCGATGCGAAACAGCCATTGCTCGGGCCGCTCGACCGTCATGCTGCCGTCGACCGCCTGCAGCGCCTTGATGAGCGTTTCCTGCACGATGTCCTCGCCGTCGATCACCGAGCCGGCCATGCGGGCGCAGTAGCGGTGCAGTTTGGGGCGCGAGCCGGAGAGCATCGCCTCCAGCGCCGTCCGATCGAATTTCCGTATGCTCATGGCGTTCTTTCGGCCCTGGCGCGCTCGCTCTATCCGGCTATGCCGTCCTCAAGCACACGGTAGTTGCCGATGATTCTGGCAGGCGATCGCTTCACCGGGGTCGAGCGCCGTTCCGCATGGTCTTGCGTGAACGCCTCGAAGGCCGCAAGCCCGGTCAGCGCAGATGTGTCATTTCCCTCGCCGACGACGTGGATGAACTCGCCGTCGTCGAGTTCGAGCACGAGGTAGCGCACGCTCTTTGGCGCCGTCTCATCCAGCGCCTCGAACACCTTAGCCACCAGCGCGCGGTTCTCTTCCAGTTCGGTGTCTTTCACACTGTAGCGAATGAGTTTGTAGCCCATGGTTCGTCTCCTGAATGGTTGGTCTGAGCAGAAGACGTTTCGCGTTCCCGAAAAGATTCTCGCACGCTATAAATCTCTTCGGCCGCCTGGATCGTCTTCCACCTGTGGACGGCTACGCAGCAGCCATCGAGGAGCGCTGGATCGAGCTGAAATTTCCCGGCGCCGTCACGAACCTGCATTTCGTGAGACGCGCCGACGCCACGCCAGGCGCGGAGCCGGTGCTGGTGCTGGTCGACGACGATGTCGAGGCCACGATCGCCGCATTGAAGGCGGGCGGCGTCGAGATCATCACCGAGCCGCAGGAGGCGCCCTGGCAGCCAGGCCGCACAGTGGCGGAATTTCGCGACAGCGAGGGCAACCACATGGTGATCGGCAGCCAATGAGCGGGTGCAGCCGGAGAGCGGGCATCTGAATTTTGACGAGCCCATGAACGGCTGGGGAAGGTGGATAGTGTTGAAAAAGTCCGGCAGAGCAGGATGATTTGCCTTCGAATCTCCATCCCGCTCCAAAGCCTCTACCTGGTCGGGCGTCCGGGCGGAAAACGGGCACTTAAGCAGCCCCGGCCTTGTGCGCCAAAGCATGCCTCGGCTGGTAGAGGCCAAGCGAGCCGCCACTGGGAAGCGAGACATGCGTGAGCAGGCCCCAGCCTTCATCGGTGACCGAAGCGCATTCAACATCGTGCGATTTCAGCTCTTGGATTGTGGCATTGATGTCTTCGCACATGAGATAGACTTCGTGGCTGTCGACTTCGGCGGCCGGGTGAACGGCAATCTCGGCCGGCGGCAATGCGAAGATCAACCAGCCTTCGCCAGCATCGACTGCTGGAAAACGTAGAACATTGCGAAAAAATGCGCGGTCTGCCTCGGCATCCGTGCTGTAGATGATCATGTGCGCGCCGGAAATCATGGCTCCTTATCTCCCTGAGAGTGATGCGAACAAACTATTGCCGTTGCAAACGACGTTTTCGGCGCTACCGCGCGTCGACGCAGCCGCTCGATATCGGCAAGCTTCAGTTGGATATAGGTCGGCCGGCCGTGATTGCAGGTGCCGGAACCCGGCGTTGCTTCAAAGACCGACGCCTGCCAGACCTCACGCCATCAGCGGAAGAAGCTGGAGATGCTGTTCGCGCAGCTGCCGCCATCACCCGGCCATCGGTTTTGAGTCGACCTGGCGTGCGTTTTGGTTCTGGTCGGCGACGGGGGCGGCTGGGGCATCGATCCGGCTCAGAATGTGATCCGAGATGCCGCGCGCGATCTCCCGCTCGCCCATGATGATCAGATCGGCGCCGAACTTCTTCAGGTAATCCACTTCGGCATCGGAATGCGCACGGGCGATGATCTCGAGCTTTGGATTGATGGCATGGGCTTGCTCGATGAGATTGCCGCTCTCGAACGGATTGGGAATGGCGCTGATCAACCACCGGGCTGACGCAACGTTGGCCGCCTCAAGCAGGCCCGGCTGGGCGGCATTTCCCGCAATGACATCAACGCCGCGGGCGCGCAGCTGTTCTACTATCACTTGTCGTTCCTCGATCACCAGGTAAGGCTGCCTTGCCTTTTGCAACGTCTCCGCGACAAGGCTTCCGACCCGTCCATGGCCGACAAGCACCGCGTGGTCTGTCAGGCTGGTAGCCGCGAGTTCGGGCGGTTCGGCTCTGCCTTCTTGCGTGGCGAGGGTTCGCTCTCGCGCTTTCAGCCACGGCGTCAGCCGATCCAACGCCGCAAATAGCAGCGGGTTGACGAGGATCGAAAGGATTGCTCCGGCAAGCACCAGGTCACGTCCCGCCTCTGGAAGAAGCGCGAGGTCGACACCCAACCCCGCAAGGATGAAGGAGAACTCGCCGATCTGTGCCAGGCTTAGGCCGAGTGTCAGGGCCACGTAGGACGGATAGCCGAACATCAATGCGATGGCCGATGCGGCCGTGGCATTGCCGATGACGATGATAAAAAATGTCACGCCGACGAGCAGCGGCTGCTCGACCAGGATCATCGGGTTGAACAGCATGCCGACGGAGACGAAGAAAAGCACGGCGAATGCGTCGCGCAACGGCAGCGTTTCCTGAGCGGCCCTTTGGCTCAACTGGGATTCGGCAAGGATCATTCCAGCGAAAAACGCCCCAAGAGCGAACGAGACGCCGAAGAGCTCGGCTGCCCCGAAAGCGACACCAAGGGCAATTGCCAGCACGGCCAAACGGAAAAGTTCTCGCGAGCCGGTGTGAGCGACGTAGTGAAGGATCGGCGGAATGACACGTCGTCCGACGACAACCATGATCGCGAAGAAAGCCGCCAATTTGCCCAGCGTAAGCCCGAGCGCACTCCAGATTGTCTGCGGCTCAAACAATTTGAACAGGTCATTGCCGTTAAGGTTTGCCCCGTTGACATTGCCACCGAGCACGCCGGCGAAGGCCGGCAACAGCACGAGCGCGAGGATCATGGCGAGGTCCTCTACGACCAGCCAGCCGACTGCGATGCGTCCGCCATCGGTTTCAAGCTGCCGCATTTCCTGCAGCGCCCGTAGAACCACGACTGTGCTTGCAACCGACAGGGCCAGCCCAAACACCACTCCGGCTCCGATCGGCCAGCCGATCGCCTGCGTCACCAGGAGCCCGAGGATGGTCACCAGAGCCATTTGACCGACAGCGCCGGGAAGCGCGATCTTTCTTACCGACAGCAGATCGTTCAGCGAAAAATGCAGCCCTATGCCAAACATCAGCAGGATCACGCCGAGTTCGGCGAGTTGGCGCGCCAGCGCTTGGTCGGCAACGAAGCCGGGCGTGAACGGGCCAATCAAGACTCCAGCCACGAGGTAGCCGACCAGTGGCGACAGGCGAAGTCGGTTCGCCAACGTGCCGAGAATAAAGGCGAGTCCGAGGCCGGCGACAAGGGTTGCGATAAGTGGCGCCTGAGGCATCTTCCCAATCCGGTTTCCGGCCACGCTTGGCGCTCGGGTCAAGCCTTGCGCGAGCCAGAGATAATGGACCCAGGGATAATGGACCAAGACGCGGCGGTCTCAACATCTTTCGCTAAACGAACGGAAACGAGCCGGTCGAAGCGATTGTTAGTGCCTGCCGTGCTCGCCGTGGCGATGATCGGAAACCGCGCTCGCCAATCTAATATTCGCCGCCGCAAGCGCCGGCATGTGCTCGAACAGCTGGTGCTCGAGCGCTGCGGTGATCTTCTTCGCTTCGCAGACCGGCAGGTTTTCTTCTACGGCGACGGCAATGTCGGCGTGCAGCTTGTGACCGATCCACCGCGCCTGCCACCCTCCTGCGGTTAGCCCGCCGGGTCGGCTGGCCCGTATTATTTCGTGACCGTGTTGCGCTGGAACCTTCCCTCGCACCACGCGTTCGGGGCGCTGTATTCGCGATGCCTTATATTTAGGCAAGGCGACGGCGAATACCGGCGGGGAGGCAAAAGCATGGGTTGGGGAGGAGCATATTGTCATGTCGAACCGTGAAATTGGAACGTCCCACACATTGGGGCTGCGTGTCGCTGACCTCAAAGCCAGGATGCAAAGCGCCCGAATTACCGGGCACGAGATGAAAACCTTTCAGAAGGTCGCCGCCGTCATGGGAGGAGGTGAAGGCTCCCTGCGGCTCGATGCCGACGACCTGATTGCCGCGTCTTTCGTCGTCGAGACGCTGGACGACCCCAGGTCGAATTGACGATCGTGGTGCCTCGGCGATCAGCCAGGCACCACGTCGGAGCCAGGGAAGCGGCGCGTCCGAGGCAGGCGACCGCTTTCCTGACCGCAAAATCTCCTGGCGCTCGGCTACCGAGACGGGGTTCCGTCCGGTAGAGCGCCAGGAATTTTCAAACACGCGGATGGCAGCGGAACCGAAGCCGCGCAGCAGGGCTCGCCGGCCGGCAGGCCCATGCGCGTGACGCGGCATCACCGGCACCCGTCCATACACGCTGGGATACTCGTATACGAGAATCCACATATCCACCCTAGCTGCTTTCTGTTAGGCAAGGCCCGCAGGATAGCAGGGAGAATGGTTTGCGCGGACTTGAAGACGGCTTGATGCAGAAGCCGCTGACGGTGGCGGAGCAAGTGGCGAATGTGCTGCGCGAATCGATTGCCGAGGGCAGCCTGGCGGCCGGCACGCCGCTGCGCCAGGACGATCTGGCCGAGCGGTTTGGCTTCAGCCGCATGCCGGTCCGCGACGCGCATCGCCAACTCGAAGCCGAAGGCATCGTGTCGATCCATCCGACCAAGGGCGCGCATGTCGCCAGGATGGACGCTGCCGAGATCAGGGAGATCTTTGCGGTCCGCGCCCTGCTCGAAGGCGAAGCGCTGCGGCTCTCGGTGCCGAAACTCGGCAACGACAAGCTCGACGAGGCCGGCTGTGTGCTCAACCGGATCGATGCCGAGCCGAATGTCGGCCGCTGGGGATCGCTGAACCGTGCCTTTCACCTGGCGCTTTACAGCGCCTGCGGCAACGCCCGGCTGCTCGGTCTCATCGAAGCCCACCACAATGCGGCCGACCGCTACGTTCGCGTTCTCTTGTCCAACCCTAACTATCGCAGCCGCTCGCAGGCGGAACACCGCGACCTGTTGACAACCTGCCGCCACCGCGATGCCGAGGCGGCCGTTCGCGTCCTGAGAAAGCATCTTAGCGACCGCATGGAAACGCTCGCCCAGGCTGGAGATGGGCTGGCGGGAAAGTCCTGACCTTGCCGGAACGCTCACGCAAAACGATGACGCCACGACCGAACGTCGGCCGGCAACGCCCCTCGCCCAGCGCCGGGGCCAGTCCTCCCGGACTGAGACCCGCGGGCGTCAGCCTTTGCCGGGCGCTGTCGAAACTCGGCCTGTGCTCGCGCAAGCAGGCGGAGCTGCTGGTCGCCGAAGGGCGCGTTCGGGTCGCCGGCAAAGTCGTGCGCAACGGCTCGATGCGCGTCGATCCCGGCCGCGACCGCATCGAGGTCGACGGCAGCCGGGTCGTCGCCGAGCGCAAGGTCTATCTGATGATCAACAAGCCGCGCGGCCTGGTCACCACCCGCGACGACCCGCAGGACCGCGGCACCGTCTATGACTGCCTGGCAGAACTCGACCTGCCCTTCGTGTCGCCGGTCGGCCGCCTCGACAAGGCCAGCGAAGGCCTGCTTTTGATGACCAACGACACGCGCTTTGCGCAGCGCCTGCTCGACCCCGCCTCCCACGTCGCCAAGATCTATCACGTGCAGATCGGCGCCCTGCCCGACGAGGCCATGCTGGCGCAGTTGCTCGCCGGCGCAACGGTCGACGGCGAGGATTTGACGGCGCGGTCGATCGACATCCTGCGCAGCGGCACCAGCACAGCATGGCTCGAAATCACCCTCGACGAGGGCCGCAACCGCCACATTCGTCGGCTGCTCGGAGCGCATGACGTGGAAGTGCTTCGCCTCGTGCGGGTGGCGATCGGCCCATTGCAGCTCGGCGACCTTGCCAAGGGCAAGGCACGCCACCTCACCGCGGAAGAGCTGGCGATGTTTCAGGCCTGAGCGAAGACGCATCGCTCCACCTTCTCTCCTTGTGGGAGAAGGGAAAGGGGCAGCCCTGTCGCCCGGCCTTGACCGTTACTCGGCCGGAACCGGGCTGAGGCCGGTATCGCCCATCGAGTGCGGCTTGGCCTCCCTGCGTGCCGAGGCACGAGCGAGCACGCTCTGCCGGTTGACCGATTTGCGCTCGGCATCGATGCGTTGGATCAGGATTTCGGCGCGTTCGATGGAACCGAGCAGCGCAAGGATCGTGCCGCGTTCAGCGGCGCCCGCATTCGGTCCGAGCGCCAGCGTGCGGGCGCGCAGTTCCTCGACCTCCGGGAGATTGATATGGCCGGCCGGCAGATTCGGGTCGGAGATGCCGTAAGTCGGCAAGATCTCCCGCAGCGAAGCATCGAGCTTGCTCAACGCGACGTCGACGATGGCCTGCGCCGGGCTGCTGAACTTCTCACGCCTGACGCGGCGCGCCACCTGATGCATCGATTCCGTCAGGGCAGCCGTGAAGTCGGCTTCCTCGATCAGGCTGGCGATCAGATCAAGCTGGTCGTAAGGCAGATCCTCCTTCATCAGCTCGGCGGTGTAGGCACGGATATCGCGGCTGAGGATGTCGGTTGCGAGATAGTGCTCGCCCGGATCCGACGGCGCCTTCTTGGACGAGCGTGCGATGTCGAGGAACATGGCGCCGGCCTGGAGGTGGCGGGCCGTCTCCTGCTGAACGGCGGGAACGGCCTTGGCAAAATCGCCGGCCAGCTTGCGGTCGAGGAATCTCGGCGTCGAGAAATCCTCCGTGTCGTCGGCATCCGTGTGACCGACACGCGACAGAACCCGCTCGAACACACCGATGAACGGGAACAGCAACAATGTATTGAAGATGTTGAAGAAGGTCGAGTAAAGGCCGACCGCCACCGGCACCAGGGGAAAGGTCTCCTTGCCGTCGACGATCACCGGAACGGCGGGATCGCCGCCGAAGAACTGCATGGCCCATTCCAGGACCTGCATGGAGACGAAGAACAGCGGGATGGTGATGCACACGCCGATGATGTTGAACGAGATGTGCGCGTAAGCGGTCCGCTTGGCGTTCTTCGAAAGATTGAGCGAAGCCATCCACGAGGTGATCGTGGTGCCGAGATCGGCGCCGAGCGAAAAGGCGACGGCGGTGGTCCAGTCGAGAATGCCAGCGGCGCCAAGACCCATCACAATGCCGATCGTCGCCGAGGACGAATGGATCATGGCGGTCACGCCGGCGGCGATGAACACGCATTTGAGAAGGTTGAGATAGGAGTCGGCCGTGAGGGTTTGCAGCAGGGCCATGACTTCGGGCAGGTTGCGTAGCGGACGCAGGCCGCCGGTCATCAGGTTGAGGCCATAGAAGATCAGCGCGAAGCCCATGCCGGCGAGCGCTATGTTCTTGACCTTTTCGCTTTTGGAGAAGCAATAGACCAGCGAGAACACGCCGGCCAGGATCAATCCGAGCGGACCGAGCGGCAGGGCGATGAGCCCGTTGCCGAGCGTGGTGCCGATATTGGCGCCCATGATCACGCTGATCGCCGGTCTCAAGGCGATGACGCCGGCATTGACCAGGCCGACGACCATGACGCTCATCGCGGTCGACGACTGGATGACGCCGGTGATCAGCGTTCCTGCCAGCACGCCCTTGATCGGCGTTCCGGCGGCTTTGGCGAGAAAGGCGCGCATCCGATTGACCGAAAGCGCCTGAATGCCGTTTGCCATGAAATCGAGGCCGAGCATGAAGATGCCCAACCCGCCGATCACCGGCACGAGGATGTCCTTGAAAATATCGATGTCCATGTCACGCAGTCCCCAACAAGCCGTTTCCACGGCGCGATATGACGTTCAGTTCAGGTGCTGCGCGAGGCAGCCTGGCTCTGTCGCTCAGTTTCCGACGGGCTCCTGCCTTGCCCAGTACTGTTCGATCTGGTCGACGAGCGTCTTCGGCAGAGGCACATAGCCGAGCCCTGCTGCATCGCCCGCACCTTGTGCGAAGGCGAGCCGGAAAAGGTCGTGCACGCGGCGATAGTGATGTTCCGAACGGCCCGAGACCTGAACGATCGCGAACACCGCGGTGCTGATCGGATAGGCGGCGTCGCCGTCTCGATCGGTCAGCGAAGCGAAGAAATCGGTCGTTTGCGCCCAGTCGATGGATGTCGCGGCAGCCTGCACGCCCGCCGGCTCCGGCTTGACGAACTTGCCGGATTTGTTCTCGATCAGCGCGTAGGAAAGGCTTGCGCGCTGGGCCTGGCCGGATTCGGCATAGGCGATCGCGCCTTTCGTGTCATGCACGGCTCGAATGAGGTCCTGTGCGCCTTCGGCATCGGCGCCGAGCGGCCACGAGATCAGCGTATTGGCGCCGTATTTGGTCTTCCACTCGTCGCTGACCGCCGACAGATACTCCGTGAAGACAAAGGTCGAGCCGGAGCCATCCTTGCGGTGAAGGACGCTGATCCTGAGATCGGGCAGCGCCAGACCCGGATTCACCGCCTTGATAGCGGGATCGGACCATGACTGGATCTTGCCCAGATAGATGTCGGCCAGAAGCGGCCCCGTCAGGCGAAGGCTTCCCGGGCCGATGCCGTCGAGATTGACGACGACGGCGATGGCGCCCATCACGATCGGAAACTGCTGGCGGCCGGCCTTCTTGAGTTCGGCGGCGTTGATCGGCGCATCCGTCGCGGCAAAGTCCATGTCCGGCTGATCGAGACGCAGGATGCCGGCGAGCGAGCCGACGATTTCATAGTCAACCTTCCAGTCGGGCGAGATATAGTCGCCGCCATCCGCGCGGGCGTTCTCGTAGGCCGTTGCCCATTTGCCGATGATCGGGGCAGCCAGTGTCGATCCGGCGCCGCGAATAGGCTCGGCCTGTGCAGCGGCCCCGATCATCAAGGCAACAGCGAGCGTGATGGCGCCACTTGATCCCGTTATTTTCGCCCATTTGCGCCGTAGTAACGCAAAGCTTGCTGCAAACATCATGGCGACCCCCGACTATACTGCGCAAACGAATAGCTACTTTTCAGTCTTGGCAGACATCAACAGTCATCCGCCCGGCGAGCGAACGCCGGCCGAGAAACAACATCGCTCATCGTATGAACCTTGGTTAACGATTGAATGACAAAGATCTTTGTGGGTGAAACTTTTTTATTTTGGATTTTCTGCGATCGCTTGTCGTGCCGGTCGCTCGGACTCCTATGAAGAATTGGGGGTTCGATGGACTGGAACCCAACGTTGCGCCTCGCGCGGCTCACCCTTCTCCCCTCGTGGGAGAAGGTGTCGCCGAAGGCGACGGATGAGGGGTGTTCCAGCTTGGCAACGACGGCGCTCCGTCCAACACCCCTCAACCGTCTTGGCGCTGCGCGCCAATCCACCTTCTCCCACAAGGGGAGAAGGGAGAAGGAAGTCTACAACACCTTTACTTCGCGTCGTGGAAGATAATGCCGACGGTGTGGCGCAGGCCGGAGCGAAGCCGGCTGACGCCGTGCCTGAGATTGACGCGGTAGCTGCCTTTGCTGCCCTGGACCGGACGATTGTGGACCGCGAAGGCGACGGCATCGCCCTGGCGTAGCGGCACCACCTCGGCGCGGCTCTGCATGCGCGGGCGCTGTTCGGTCAGCACGAACTCGCCGCCGGTGAAGTCCTCGCCGGGTTCGGACAGCAGAATCGCCACCTGCAGCGGGAAGGCAATATCGCCGTAGAGATCCTGATGCAGGCAGTTGAAGTCGCCGGCAACGTATTGCAGCAGAAGCGGCGTCGGCCGCGTCTGGCCCTGCTCGTGGCATTGCTTAAGGAACGCGGCGTGTTCGTCCGGGTAGCGCTGGGCGATGCCCATGCGGTCGTTCCACTCGTTGGCGACCGCTGCAAGGCGCGGATAGAGCGCGGTGCGCAAGCCGCCGATCAGCTCGGGCAAGGGGTAGCGGAAATAGCGGTACTCGCCCTTGCCGAAGCCGTGCCGCGCCATGTGGACATGGCTGCGGAAATGGCTTTCGTCGGGATAGAGCCCGGCGATCTCTCGGCACTCCTGCGGTGTCAGCAGCTTTTCCATCACGGCGCAGCCGTAGCCGCTCATCTCCTCGGCCAGTGCCTGCCAATCATATCCGGCGACCCGCGCTTCCGCCGATCGGACCGCTGCTTTCGAACCTATCGAATGAATGGTCATGGCTTTGCCTCCTCTGGCTTCATCGGCTTCTGCAATCAGATGGGTGAAGCAGCGCACGCAAACCACCCGTTTCATGCCAACGGGTTAGGCACAGGGTGAAGCTGCCGATCTCCCCCGCATATGGGGGTCCCCCTCATCCGGCCGCTTCCCGGCCACCTTCTCCCCGCCGGGGAGAGGAGGCAGCACCGGCGCTGCCAATCTCCTCTCCCCTCGGAGAGAGGGTCGGATTGCCCCGAATTGCCCTTCGCAATTCGGTTGGCAATCCGGGTGGGGGGCACTTGCCGATATGTGATTGCCTCGTCACCCAGCGGAGGGGGATCGCCATTGCGCCGCTGCGCGCGCCGCAGCATGGATTTCGGCAAAATCGGGCCCATATCCCTGATAGGGAGCTTTGAGCGTGAAACTCGCGCGTGTAGCCCTGATTGCCGCGGCTTTTGTAGCCGCTGTGGCTGTTTGTTCCTCTTCCGCAACCGGAGAGGCGAACGGCCGAGAGAGGACTGCGCTGCGCATCGAGATAGACGGCGCCATCGGTCCGGCGAGCGCCATGCAGTTCGAGGAAGCGCTGGCGGTGGCCGCAGAACGGAACGCCGAGGTTTTCATCCTGCAGATGAACACGCCCGGCGGGTTGGTCACCAGCATGCGTGAGATCATCGCCGACATCCTCGCCTCGCCGGTTCCCGTCATCGGCTATGTCGCGCCCGCCGGCGGGCATGCGGCGAGCGCCGGAACCTACATCCTCTACGCAACCCATGTGGCGGCGATGGCGCCCGGCACCAATCTGGGCGCGGCAACGCCGATCGAGATGGGCGGGCCGCTGCCATCCTTTCCCGGCGGCGACGACAGGAACAATGGCCCGGAAGCCGGCAAGGACCCGAAGAACCCACCGTCGGGCGATGCGATGATCGCCAAGGCGACGAACGACGCGGTTGCCCTGATCCGCAGCCTGGCTGAACTGCGCGGGCGCAATGCCGATTGGGGTGAAAAGGCCGTGCGCGAGGCGGCCAGCCTGTCGGCCAGCGCGGCGCTGCAGGAACGTGTCGTCGACTTCGTCGCCCGCGACACGACCGAACTGCTTCAGCTGGCCGACGGCCGGACGGTCGAGATCGCCGGCAGGAAAGAGGTGTTGGCGACCAAAGGGCTGCCGGTTGAAACGCTGGAGCCTGGCTGGCTCATCCGGCTTCTCGCCGTCATCACCGATCCGAACATCGCCGTCATCCTGATGCTGATCGGCGTTTATGGCCTCGTCTTCGAGTTCACCAGCCCGGGTGCGGTTGCGCCCGGCGTGGTCGGCACGATCTGCCTGCTGCTCGGGCTCTATGCGCTCAATCTCCTGCCGATCAGCTATACCGGCCTTGCCTTGATGCTGCTTGGCATCATCTTCCTCGTCGTCGAGGTCTTTAATCCCACAGTCGTCCTTGGGCTGGGAGGCGTGGCTGCGTTTCTGCTGGGCTCCGCCATGCTGCTCAGGATCGAGGGGCCCGGCTTCGAGATGTCGTGGGCCGTCATCGGCACCGCCGCCGTCCTGACGCTCGGCCTGGCGCTGTTGACCGGCAGCTATCTGTGGGCGGCCCGCAAGAACCTTCCGCGTGTTGGCGCACAGGCCATGCAAGGCCTGCCGGCCAAGGTCCTCGATTGGGCGGGCAGCGAGGGCCACGTGCTTGCCCGGGGCGAGCGCTGGCGGGCGAAGGCCGACGAACCCATTGCAGTGGGCGACAGCGTCGAGGTGGCTGACGTCAGCGGTCTCGTGCTGACGATACGGCGTCGCAATGTGAGAAGCGATGGAGCAAGGCAGTGATCATCGGTTATGTTGCCTATCTGGTAGCAGCGCTCGTCGTGGTCATGTTCCTGTCCGCGGCCATTCGCATCCTGAGGGAATATCAGCGCGGCGTGGTCTTCACGCTCGGCCGCTTCACCGGGGTCAAGGGCCCCGGCCTGATCATCCTGATCCCGTTCGTGCAGCAGATGGTGAAGGTCGACCTGCGGGTGGTGGTCCAGGACGTGCCGCCGCAGGACGTGATCTCGCGCGACAACGTTTCGGTGAAGGTCAACGCGGTGCTGTATTTTCGTATCGTCGACGCCGAGCGGGCGGTGATCCAGGTCGAGGACTTCATGACCGCCACCAACCAGCTGGCACAGACCACTTTGCGCTCGGTGCTCGGCAAGCATGAGCTCGATGAAATGCTGGCCGAACGCGACAAGCTCAACAGCGATATCCAGGAGATTCTCGACCAGCGGACGGATGCCTGGGGCATCAAGGTCTCCGACGTCGAGATCAAGCATGTCGACCTCAACGAGAACATGGTCCGCGCCATCGCCAAGCAAGCCGAGGCCGAACGGCTGCGGCGTGCCAAAGTGATCAATGCCGACGGCGAACAGCAGGCGGCGGCAAAACTCGTCGAGGCCGGCAAGATGCTGTCCGAGACACCGCAGGCCATGCAGCTGCGCTATTTCGAGGCTCTCCATGACATCGCCGGTGAGCGCTCGTCGACGGTCGTGTTTCCGGTGCCGATGGACCTGCTCGGTCATTTCATCAAGCCGCCCGGCGAGGAGAAATGAGTTGGCTCCTCAAGTTGGAGGGACAGCACCCCTCTGTCCTGCCGGACATCTCCCCCTCAAGGGAGGAGATTGGCAGCTTCGGCGCTCCGTCAGCTTTCCATCGCTTGTGGTTGGCGAAAGCAGTTGAGCGAGTAATCTCCCCCCTTGAGGGGGAGATACCCGGCAGGGCAGAGGGGGGCGCTTCGCACGACCCTCCCCTCTAAATCAGCTTCTCCAGCGTGATCGGCAGGTCCCGCACCCTTTTGCCGGTGGCGTGGAACACCGCATTGGCGATCGCCGGGGCAACGCCGACGATGCCCAGCTCGCCAACGCCCTTGCCGCCGAGCACCGAAGAATGCGGGTCGGGGATGCCGACCGAGATCACCTCGATGTCGGGAATGTCGGCATTGGTCGCGATCAGATAGTCGGCCAGATTGTTGTTGACGATGCGGCCGTGGCGGCGGTCGACGATGCCTTCCTCCAGCAGCGCCTGGCCGATGCCCATGATGATGCCGCCCTTCCACTGGCTTTCGGCGAGCTTGGGATTGTAGAGCCGGCCCGAATCCAGCGCCGACACCACGCGCGACACGCGAACCGTGCCGAAGTCCTGGTCGACGCGCACCTCGACGAAATGCGCGCACCAGCTGTGGCGGGAATAGTCGCCCTCGGTGTGCGACAGCGCCGTCGCGATGGTCGTGTAGTTCTTGTAGCGATCCTCCGCCGTCGAGTTGGCCGGCATGGTGTCGCCCTTCGCCTCAATCTGCTCGCGTCCGACGCTGGCGAGCAGCTCGGCGATGGAGACATCAGGTCCCTCGCCGCGCGGCGACTTTATGCGGCCCTCAGCGACGACCAGCGTGTTGGCCTGCAGTGCATGGAACGGCGAATTTGGATCGCTGATCGCCAGCCCGACCAGCTGGTCGAGCGCGGCAGTCGCCGCCTTGTGCACGGCGCCCGTCATCACGCCGGCCAGCCGCGAACCGCCGGTGACGCCGGCGCGGGCATAGCGGGAGTCGCCCAGCTTCACCACGACTTTCTCAGCCGGCACGCCCACGACTTCGGCGGCGGTCTGCGCCAGAATCGTATAAGTGCCCTGCCCCATGTCGATGCTCGAGCTTTCGACCTCGACCGAGCCGTCGGCGAGGATGCGCACCATCGCCTCGCCATAGGCGCGCCGCACCGGATAGGTGCCGGCGGCAACGCCCCAGCCGATCAGCTGGTTGCCGTCGCGCATCGAGCGTGGCTCTGGGCTGCGCTTCGACCAGCCGAAGGCCTCGGCACCGGCAGCGTAGGCCTCGCGCAGTTGTCGTGTCGACCATTGCTTTTTCGCCTCTGGATCCTGCTCGGCGTAGTTCCTGAGCCGGATTTCCAGCGGATCGATGCCGACCTCGTAAGCCAGCTCGTCGATCGCGCTTTCGATGCCGAAGGCGCTCGGGTTCTCGCCCGGCGCGCGCAACGCGCCCGGCACCACGGTGTTGACCCGCACGACATTCTGCCGCGACGAGAAATTAGGCGCCGCATACATGATCGAGGTGACCGAACCGAGCGGCTCGACCCACATACCGTCGACCGAGGTCTCGTTGACCCCGCGATGGACGATCGACTGGATCTTTCCCTCGGCGTCGGCGCCGAGCGCCACCGTCTGACGTGTCGCCGCCCGTCCGCCATAGGCGGTGAAGGTCTGCGGCCTGGTGACCGCGAGCTTCACCGGCCGTCCCAGCATTTTCGCGGCCATCGCCGCCACCGCGCCATAGCCGTAGGCGAACGCCTTGGAGCCGAAGCCGCCGCCGATATAGGGCGAGACCAGGCGCACATTCTCGAACGGCAAGCCGAACCATTCGGCATAGGTCCGCGCCATGCCGTCGAGCCATTGGCTGGGCTCCCACACCGTCAGCCGGTCGCCCTGCCAGTGCGCGATCAGCCCATGCGGTTCCATCGGCGCCTGGTATTCGCGCGGCGTGTTGTAGGCGGCGCAGATCCGCACCGGGGCGGCGGCGAAAGCCGCCTGCGCATCGCCCCACTCCTTCGTCATCGCGTCGATCGGAATGCCGTCGCCGGCCTTCGCATCGCTAAGGTCGACGATGGCCGGCGTCTCGTCATAGGCGACCTTGACCAGCGCTGCGGCCGCGACGGCCTGCTCGAAACTCTCGGCCACCACCGCCGCGACATGCTGGCCACTGAAAGTGATGTCGCGCGCCAGCGGACAATAGGGAACATCCGGCGGCGGCGTGCCCAGCCAGTCCGTTGCGGTGTTGAGGCGCAACGCATTGTCCGGCGTCAGCACCAGAACCACGCCCGGCGCTGCCTCGGCCGCAGCCGCGTCGATCGAACGCACCTTGCCGGCCGCAATCGTGCTCTCGACGAGAACGGCGTGGGTGAGTCCGTCAAGCTGCTGCTCGACGGCGTATTTTGCAGCCCCGGTGATCTTGGCCGGGCCATCGACGCGCGACAGCCGCCCGCCCACTGCCTCCGCGAAGATAGCGCCGTCAGAAGAGTCGCCCCTCTTCGGGTCACTTTGTCGGGTTCTGATCTCGTGAACGGTCATGCCGTTTCTCCCATCTTGAGGATGGCGCGGGCGACGACGCGCGGCGCCAGTTCGATCTTGTAATGGTTGGCGCCATGGTCGACGGCGCCCTCGATGGCGAGCAGGCTGGCGCGCCGGACCGTATCAGACTCCAGAACCTTGCCTTTCAGCGCCTCTTCGACGGCGCGTGCGCGCCATGGCTTGGTGGCAACGCCGCCGAGCGCCACGCGCAAATCCTTGATCGTCCTTCCGTCGGCCTCGAACTCGATGCCGACGGCGGCACTTGCGGCAGCGAATTCGTAGGATTGCCGGTCGCGGATTTTCAGATAGGTCGAGCGCTGGGCGGCAGGGAAAGCAGGAATGCTGATCGCGGTGATCACCTCACCTGGCGCGATCGCATGCTCCCTGTCGGGCGTGGCGCCGGGCAACAGAAAAAAGTCGTCGACCGCGACCTGCCGGTCGCCGAGGTGGACTGTTGCGTCGAAGGCGACCAACGCCGTCGCCAGATCGCCCGGATAGGTGGCGATGCAGGTCTCGCTGGTGCCGAGCACGGCATGGCCACGGGTGACGCCGCCGATCGCCGAGCAGCCGCTGCCGGGCGTGCGCTTGTTACAGGCGGGAAAATTCGCCGGATCGCGGAAATACGGACAGCGCGTGCGCTGCATCAGATTGCCGCCGATGGTCGCCATGTTGCGGAGCTGCGCCGAGGCCGCCTGCCACAGCGCCTCCGAAACGGCGGGGAACCGGCTCTTGATGGCGGCATGGTCGGCGACGCTGCTCATCTTTGCCAGCGCGCCGATAATGGCGCCCCGGTCGTCGACCGTGATCCTATCCAGTCCCTTGAGATGAGTGATGTCGACCACGGTGTCGGGTTCGGCGACGCCGCATTTGGCGAGATCGACGAGCGTCGTGCCGCCGGCCAGCAGCATGGCGCCGGGCAGCGCCGCCGCCTGGCGTGCCGCATCGACGGAATTGGCGCGCAGATACGAAAAATCCCTCATGACGCGGTCTCCATGGATGACGCAACCTCCAGTGCCGCCTGGCGCACGGCGGCGACGATGTGCGGATAGGCTCCGCAGCGGCAGAGATTGCCGGCCATATATTCGCGGATCTCGTCATCCGAACCGGCATGGCCTTCGCTGATGCAGGCGACCGCCGACATGATCTGGCCCGGCGTGCAGTAACCGCACTGGAAGGCGTCCTGTTCGAGAAAGGCGGCCTGCACCGCGTGCAGCGTGCCGTCGCCCTCGGCAAGCCCTTCGATGGTGCTGACCGCCCTGCCCTCAGCCTGGGCAGCGAGCGTCAGGCAGGCCAGCACGCGCTGGCCGTTGACATGCACTGTGCAGGCGCCGCATTGGCCCTGGTCGCAGCCCTTCTTGGTCCCAGTCAGGCCGAGATGGTCGCGCAGGGCGTCGAGCAGCGTGACGCGCGGCTCGACCTCCAGTTCATGGCGATGTCCGTTGATTTGAAGGTGGATGGGAATTCGGGTTTTGCTTGTCATGGGGGCGTCTGGCTCCAGTTGCTGACGCGGTGCGGCAAGAGCACCAAGGGATGGTGAGGGGCTAATCTCCCCCTTGAGGGGGAGATGGCCGGCAGGCCAGAGGGGGTCGCCTCGTGTCCTGCACTGTCGCAAGGGAGGAGGCCGCGCCCGGTCGAACCGACCCCCTCTGCCCTTCCGGGCATCTCCCCCTCAAGGGGGGAGATCACGCTCTCTCCGACTTGCAAGCTCTCAACACGTGACATACCGGTCCCCTGATTATATGATAAAGGTGCTCCACTAAAACGGAGGCGCCTCCGTTTATTACGTGGGGGCTGAACCGGCGAGTTCAAGCCCCGTATTCGCAGTGGAGAAAAAATTGGCTTCGCCGCCGCCTGCAACCGCCAAAGACAAGCCCTCCGCGACAGCGGCAAAACCGTTGCGCGCCGATGCGCAGCGCAACCGCGACATGCTGGTTGAGGTCGCAGCAGTGGCCTTTGCCGCACATGGCGTTGATGCCTCGCTGGAGGAGATCGCGCGCCAGGCCGGCGTCGGCATCGGCACGCTCTACCGGCACTTTCCGACGCGCGAGCATCTGGTCGAGGTGGTCTACCGGCGCGAAGTGGAAGGCCTGTGCCAGGCCGCCGACGAGCTCGCCCTTCACCATTCGCCGGACGTCGCGCTCGAACAATGGATGCAGCGCTTCGTCGACTACATCGCCACCAAGCGCGGACTGGCGACAAGCCTGCGCATCCTGCTCACGACGAACTCCACATTGTTCTCCGACGTTTCGGGCAGGGTGACACTTGCCTTGCGGCGGCTGATCGAAGCGGCGGTGGCCGACGGCTCGATCCGCAGCGACGTCGACGCATCGGACGTTCTGCACGCGCTGGGCGGCATCTATTCAGCGCCCGACACCAAGGACTGGCGCGACCGCTCGCGCCGGCTGGTATCGCTGCTGATGGACGGGTTGAGGTTTGGGGCGGGCAGGTCGGCGAAGGGTGGCGGGTGAAGGCTGGGCTGCAGTCGAACCTCCATGCTCTCTCAACTGGCGTGGAGGATCCGAAAGCGATCTGGTTCCGCCGGATCTCGATCAACGATTTGGATTGGCTGCCAAGCCCATTGCCAAACGCTGATTCCTGGCGTGCGGGAGAACTGGATTTTCCCGCGAGTGCCTTCAACTGCATCGCACGCCAGGGTTCGGCAATGCGCGCCCGGTCCACGCCGCGAGATGAAGTTCGCGTTGGGTCATTTCCGATGTTGACGCTTCCTACGAGCATCTAGGTGTTGAAGCGGAATGGTTAGGACGTGAACCCATAAACCAGGATTGACCGAAATTGGTGGGAAGCGGAACGGCGGCTTCAGGAATTTGTCTTCGATTGCCGGCATTGGGGTGCACTCGCACCGATGCGAGCAACTACTCAGCGGACTCGGCAACGAAGCCGCCTGCTCCAGGAACTCGGCGCGTTGGGCGGAAAAAAACTTAGCGACTTGACGAAGTTTTCGCTTGCGCCACCGGCAAATTGGGCGATAGTTAGCGACATGGCTAAGCATGATCCTGATCTATCGCTGCTCTTCCACGCGCTCGCTGATCCGACCCGCCGGTCGATCCTGACCCGGCTTGCCGAAACACCTGCGCAGGTGACGGATCTCGCTGGTCCCACGGGACTGCGACTGCCCACGGTGATGCGGCACCTTTCCGTACTGGAGGAGGCAGGGTTGATCTCCACCTCCAAGGACGGGCGGATACGCACCTGCGCCATCGTGCCCGAGGCTCTGGACCCGGTGCGGACATGGCTCGATGAGCAGCGGGCCATCTGGGAAGCTCGGCTCGACCGGTTGGACGCATTTGTGATGAATGTGATGAAGGAAAGCGAAGAATGACTCAGAACGTCGCTACAAACAGCGCGACCCGTGCGGTGCCTGATGATAGGAAAAGCCGCGTTGCGACGCTCACCTTCGAACGGGACGTGGCCGCGCCATTGGCCGTGCTGTGGGAGGCATGGACCGCCCCGGCCGCGCGCGCGATCTGGGCTGCGCCATCAGCCTCGGTTACCGTGGAGTTCTTGGAGGCCGACACCAGGGTGGGTGGACGCGAGATCTCGCTCTGCAAGGCAGAGGGCAAGCCGGACATCCGCTGCGAGAATGGCTGGCTGGTGTTGCAGCCAGCGGTGTGCAGTGTGAACTATGAGGTGATCTCGTGCGAAGGCGTGACGCAATCAGCAGCGCTGGTGACGGCAAATCTTTCAGGGACGCACGGGCGCAGCCGGCTGATCGTGACGGTGCAACTTTCATCGCTGGCGCAGGACATGGAGGCAGGCTATCGGGAAGGCTTCTCCGCCGGTCTGGACAACCTCGCGGGCGCGGCCGAACGAACCATGGTGCTGCAGCGGGTAATCCGGGCGCCGCGATCCATCGTGTGGGGCGCGTGGATGAACCCTGAAACGCTGCCGCAATGGTGGGGGCCGGAAGGCTTCTCCTGTCGAACGAAGAGGATCGACTTGCGAACGGGCGGCGAATGGGTTTTCGACATGATCGCGCCTGATGGCACGGTCTTCCCGAACCACCATCTCTATAACGAGGTCCGGCCCGAGGAGAGGATCGGCTATACGCTGCATTGGGGCGAGAACGGGCCCAAACATGCCGACGCCTGGGCCTCGTTCGAGGATCAGGATGGGGCAACAAAGGTAACGCTGGGCATGGTATTCAGCACGGCTGCCGAGTTCCAGGAGGCGAAGGGCTTCGGTGCCGTGGAACTGGGATTGCAAACTCTGGGCAAACTGGAACGCTTCGTCGCATCCCGCTGAAATGCTGCGACTTCCCGTCGGCTCGAATTAGGGGTTGTGGACGAGGTCCTCATCCATGTCGCGCCCGTTCTCATCGGCGACGGCATCCGCCTCTTCAGCCAGAACGGCATGGAGCCGGTCAGGCTGAAGGAGACCGAGGTCCCGGAACCGGGGCGGATCACCAACATGCGCTTCCGCTTCACGGGATAGGGCCGAGAATTCACAAAGGGGATACACGAAGAGGCGGGTTCTATGAGAAAACTGATCATATGGGACCTGGTGACCGTCGACGGCTTCTTCGAAGGTCCGGACAGGGACATCAGCTGGTTCGTCTTCGAAGAAGAACTCGAGAACTACATTCGTGAGACCCAGGAAAAGGCCGACACGCTGATCTTCGGCCGCGTGACCTACGAGCTCATGGCAGCCTATTGGCCGTCCGAGCAAGGCTGGATCGCGAACTTCATGAACAAGATCGAGAAGGTGGTCTTCTCGCGCACGCTGAAAAGCGCCGACTGGAATAACACGAAGCTCTTCAACGGCAATGTCGCGGAAGAAGTCTCCAAGCTGAAGACCAGGGACGGCGGAGACATCTTCGTGTTCGGCAGCGCCGACCTCACCGCGACCCTGATGGAGCACGGCCTGATCGACGAGTATCACCTCGGGATCAACCCCGTCATTCTCGGGAGAGGCACGCCGCTCTTCAAGGGCGGCCCGAACCGGATACCCCTGAAGCATCTGGAGACGAGGACCCTCAAGTCAGGTGTTGTCATTCTCCACTACGCGCCGGAAAGCAGACAATGACGATCGATCGGCCGATGAGCTTCGGGCCCTCTGATCAGAAGTCCGGCACCTGACTCCGCACCGGTGCGCGGAATGCCAGCGGAGCAAGAAACGAGTAACTCCGCCCTGAATTGCGTCAGATGCGAAATCCTATGCGAATAAGCCGACTGCTCGATCGTAAAAATGGTCGAGAGCGCAGCGCCTGGCGGCAACCCGGGCGGCTTCAAGCAATTCCTCGCGACACGAGGCGCCGTCCTTGTAGGTTGCGATGACCACGCGCGCGATCATTTGGGCGTCCTCGTTGTCAAGCTCCGCTCCGCCGGACCGCAAAATTTCCCGAACCACACCCCTCAAGAGATCCAGTTCAATGGGTGAAAAGACGCCCATATGGGGCGCGGATGTGCACTCCACCACCATCAGAATTCCTCCCGCCGTCACGATATCAAACACGCGAGAGATTACAACTAAAGTATTAGGCGACCGCTTCGGAGGCCGTTCGACACCCGACCACCGCTGCAACCTTGCTATGCCGCATTTGCCCGAAGTGCCGCGAAATGCTTTTCTCACGTCGGGCAGACAGAAGTGGTGCCATCTCATTGCCGAAGCGTGCGCAGACAACGATCGACGTCGAGGAAATGGACGGTCGCTGGTACATTAAAGTAAACGTCGAGCGTCGCGATAGGCGCGCCCTTGGCCCCTCCAAATCACGTGAAGATGCACGGGCGATAGCGAACGAGCAGCGCGATCGATTGAGAGATGAAGGCAAATATTAGCGTTGAGGCGGTTGCCGCAACCCCTTACTGAAATACGTTGCGCCGTATGACGTGCAAACGTCGCTAATGGAATCAGACCGGCTATCGGTGGAGTACTCGTGAAGAAGACTGTCGTTAGGGTTGTCTGTGCAATCGGCCAAGCGGGGCAGCTCGGCCTCAATGGTCGCCTTCCGTGGGAAGGCAACCGGTCCCCGGAGTTTATCGCTGACGTTGCACGATTTTTCGACCTCACCAGAGGGCACGTCTTGCTCGCCGGTCCCAAGACGATCGCAAGCATTCCGGATTTTGCTCGCCCGGATCGGGAACTTGTCGTCGTTCGCTCCAGCATGGATCCGGAGGACACGCTCCGGCGCTTTGCCGGCCGTATCGTCTTCATCGGCGGCGGTCCACCGGTGTGGGACGCCTACGCGCGCTTCGTCAGCCATTGGGATGTCACCCGGCTGCCCTATGACGGGCCGGCAGACCGCTGGTTCGATGCAAGATGGCTTACGGGAGGTGGCAACGTTGCCAGAAATCACCGCGACCAATGAAGGCTCGGATGTTGACGCCCGCAACGAACATGTAGGTGTTGAAGCCGAATGGTATTAATCTGCGCGGTCTGGGGCTTCAGCGAACTGGCAAACGCATGGATTTCAGCACCTTCTCAGGGCAAGGCTATTTCCTCATCGGCAGCCTCATCCTGGTCGGTGCCGGGCTTCTGATCCTTTCGCTGATCGTCAATGCTCGTGTGGCACACAATGTCCGCCACGACATACGCCATCGTGAAAAGCTGCTGGAATATTATCGCAACATCTTTTCCCAGCTCGGGGTGATCCTGATCGGTATTGGCGTTTCTCTTTTCATCTTCTTTTTCCAGCAGAATTACCAGGACCAGCGCAAACGCGAAACGGAGCTGCAGCTGGTTCTCGCCAAACTGGCTGCGCGTATTGCTCGCGGCGCCGCCGTCGTCGAATACCTTGGCGAATTCGATGCGCTGCTGGATGATGGCGGGCCTTATATCAGCCCCGAACTCGGTGGAACGAATGCCGCGATCAGCGCCCACGGGGCGGAACTCGGCAAGCAGGTCGCCGAGATCCTTTTGGTAGAGCGCGACGTCGAGGTTCAAGCGTTCGAGATCCTGAACCTATCGCGCGATTTCGAAGCATCGTTCGTCGTCAACGAACTCGATCCCGCGCTGTGGTTCAACATCGTCCGAGATGAGAGCGAGATCAAATATGCCACCACTCAGCTTGCCCTCGACTACAAGGACCTGCAGGGTGCGATCGGCGGAGACTCGATCGCGGTTGCGATCGCAAATCCTGAAAAGGAGGCAAAGATCAAGCAGGAGGTGCTCGACATTTTTTATGATGCCGACCTCTTGCGCCAGCGCAGCAGGAGACTTCTCGGCCGTGCGTGCTGGCTTTTCAGCAAGGGGCGCAGCTTCGTCAACCTTGGACCGGTCAACGAGATCGAGGCCGATGCCAGGTCGCACCAGGAATGGATCGATCGGTCGAAACGCTTCCTGACGCAGTTGAAGTCTGGAAGCGGCGATTGTTTCAAATTGCTCCAGTTCAGCCCGGCGCCCTGAGTCGAGAACGCGCCGGCAAAAGGCCCGCCGCCCTGCGGCTTCAGGACTCAGACTCCGTCAAATGGCTACCGCCGATGGTCGTTATGGGTGGAATGTTGCCATTCGTCTCGTCGATCGGGAACGATAAAGTGGTTGATCCGGACGGAACTGCAAGAGTATCCCGACACGGGCGCACGCCAGTTCGGGTAGATTCGGGACTCGGTTTTGCGGCGCCTGGCCTAATCGCTGCTGATGCGGAACCGGATGACCATTCCGATTCAAGGCTCTATAACAGGCCGACAGAATTGCGATGATCAAGGGGAGACGATGCGCTACATACGTCCGCTTTCAATGGAAGACGCCGTTGGCCAGTTGGCCGGCTCGTCTGGCACGGCCGCCATTCTCGCCGGAGGCAGCGACCTCCTAGTGAGGATGAAAGGCGGCTTTATCGAGCCCGACCTGATCCTCGACATCAAGGCAATCGATGGGCTCAGCGAAATCAGGGAAACGGCGGAGGGCTTCAGCATCGGTGCGGCGGTCTCCTGCGCCTTGATGGGGGAGAGCGCGGCCTTGAAGGGGGAATGGCCGGGCGTCGTCGAAGCGGCCAAGCTGATCGGCTCGAAACAGGTGCAGGGACGCTGCACCATCGTCGGCAATCTTTGCAACGCCTCGCCGGCAGCCGACAGCGTGCCGGCGCTGGTAGCCGCCGGCGCCAGGGCATTGATAGCCGGGCCAGCAGGCAGGCGCACCGTCGCGGTAGAGGCAGTGCCGACCGGGCCGGGCAAGACGTCGCTCGCCAAGGGCGAGATCATCGAGGCGATCCTGCTCGACAGGCGCGCGCCGCGCTCCGGCGATGCCTATCTGCGTTTCATTCCACGCACGGAGATGGACATCGCCGTGGTCAGCGCCGGGGTGAACCTGACGCTCGATGGACAAGGTGTCGTCAAATCGGCCCGCGTGGCACTGGGCGCCGTGGCGCCGACGGTGCTGCTGGTGGAAGAGGCCACCGAGGCCCTCATCGGCAGGAAGCTGGACGAAGCCGCGCTGGAGCGGCTCGCCAAGGTCTGCTCCGGGGCCTGCCGTCCCATCGACGACAAGCGGGGCACCGTCGAGTTCAGAAGAAAAGTTGCGGGCGTGCTGGCCAGGCGGGCCGCCACGACCGCCTATGCACGTGCAGGAGGCAAATGATGGCTGGTGTGGCAGTCTCAACCACAATCAACGGCGACAATGTCGAGTACCTTTGCCAACCGGACGAGACGCTGCTCGACGTGTTGCGCGACCGCCTCGGGCTGACGGGCGCCAAGGAAGGCTGCGGCACCGGCGACTGCGGCGCCTGCAGCGTCATCCTCGACGACCGGCTGGTGTGCTCGTGCCTGGTGCTTGGCGCGGAGGCTGAAGGCCGGCGTGTCGAGACCATCGAGGGCATGGCGCATGGCGACAGGCTGCATCCGCTGCAGCAGAAGTTCCTCGAGCACGCAGCTCTGCAATGCGGCATCTGCACGCCGGGCTTCCTGATCGCGGCGAAGGACCTTTTGGCCAAGAACCCCGACCCGACCGAGGAGGAAATCCGCTTCGGCCTCGCCGGGAACCTCTGCCGCTGTACCGGCTATGACAAGATCGTGCGCGCCGTCCAGGACGCCGCCAGCGTGATGAAGGGAGCGTGACGATGAATTTCGATCCGCGTTACTCCAATCGCAGTTTCACCTCCGTCGGCACGCGTCCCATCCGCCCCGACGGCGTCGACAAGGTGACGGGCCGCGCCCGCTACGGCGCGGACTTCAACATGGCCGGCCAATTGGTCGGGCGTGTTCTGAGAAGCCCGCACCCCCACGCCACGATCAGGAAGATCGACACATCGAAGGCGGAGAAGCTCGCCGGCGTGAAGGCGGTGATCACCGCGGCCGACCTGCCCGACCTCACCGACGGCGATGCTGCCATGTACGACATCCTCGACAATTGCATGGCGCGCAAGAAGGCTCTCTATGACGGCCATGCCGTGGCCGCGGTCGCCGCTGTCGACGCCCGCACGGCGAGGCAGGCGCTGAAGCTGATCGAGGTCGACTATGAGGTGCTGCCGCATGTGACCGATGTCGACGAGGCGATGAAGCACACGGCACCCCTACTTAACGACGCCATCTTCACCGAGGGCCTCGAGGAAAAGCCCGTCAAGCCTTCCAACGTCACCAAGCGCACGCAGTTTGGGCATGGCGACATCCATGAAGGTTTCGGCCAGGCCGACTTCGTCGTCGAACGCTCCTTCAAGACCGAGCAGACGCACCAGGGCTATATCGAGCCGCATGCCTGCGTGGCGAGCGTCAGCTCCGACGGCACCGCCGACCTTTGGGTCTGCACGCAAGGCCATTTCGTCTACCGCCAGCACTGCGCCCAACTGCTTGGCATGGAAGCCTCGAAGCTGCGCGTCACCTCGTCGGAGATCGGCGGCGGTTTCGGCGGCAAGACCCATGTCTGGGCCGAGCCGGTGGCGCTGGCGCTGTCGCGCAAGGCCGGACGGCCGGTCAAGCTGGTGATGACGCGTGACGAGGTGTTCCGCGCCTCCGGCCCAACCAGCGCCACCTCGATCGACGTCAAGATCGGCGCCCGCAAGGACGGCACGATCACCGCGGCCGAGGCGACGCTGCGCTATTCCTGCGGCCCCTATGCCGGCATGTGGGCCGAGATGGGCGCCATGACGGCGTTCGCCTGCTACAGGCTCGATAACGTCAGGACGGTTGGCTACGAAGTTCTGGTCAACCGGCCGAAGACCGCCGCCTATCGGGCGCCGTCGGCGCCGATGGCGGCGTTTGCGGTGGAAAGTGCGATCGACGAACTGGCCAAGGAGATCGGCATGGACCCGGTCGAATTCCGGATCAGAAACGCCGCACAGGAAGGCACCAGATCTTCCTACGGCCCGGTATATGGCCCGATCGGCATCGGCCCGACGCTGGAAGCGGCGAAGAACCATCCGCACATGAAGGCTCCGCTGGGCAAGAACCAGGGCCGTGGCATGGCTTGCGGCTTCTGGTTCAACTTCGGCGGCCAGACCTGCACCGACCTCAACATCGGCATGGACGGCTCGGTTTCGCTTGCCGTCGGCACGGTCGATGTGGGTGGTTCCCGCGCGTCGCTGTCGCTGGTGGCGGCGGAGGAACTCGGCATCGCCTATGAGCAGGTCAAGGCGGTGGTGGCTGACACATCCAGCCTCGGCTACAACGACATGACGGACGGCAGCCGCGGCACCTTCTCCTCCTCGATGGCGACAATCTCGGCCGCCCGCAACACCATCAAGATCCTGCGGGAACGCGCCGCGCAGATGTGGGACATTCCCGTCGACGACGTGGTCTGGGAAAAGGGCCACGCCATCGCCAAAGGCGAGAAGTACGGCAACCTTGCGGCGCTGTCGCTGAAGGAGATCGCGGCGGCGTCAGGAAAAACGGGCGGGCCGATCGCCGGCCACAGCGAGCTCGTCGCCGACGGCGCCGGCGTCTCCTTCGCCACCCATATCTGCGATATCGAGGTCGATCCGGAGACCGGCACCACGAGGGTCCTGCGCTACACAGTCGTGCAAGATGCCGGCAAGGCGGTGCACCCGACCTATGTCGAGGGGCAGTACCAGGGGGGCGCTGCGCAAGGCATCGGCTGGGCGCTCAATGAGGAGTACATCTACGGCAAGGACGGGCGGCTGCAGAACCCCGGCTTCCTCGACTACCGGATCCCGGTCTGCTCGGACCTGCCGATGATCGACACGCAGATCCTCGAGATCCCCAATCCCAACCATCCTTACGGGGTGCGCGGCGTCGGCGAGACCTCGATCGTGCCGCCGCTGGCGGCGATCGCCAATGCGGTGTCGAACGCCGCGGGCGTGCGCATGACGCATATCCCGATGTCGCCGCCGCGGATTCTCGCGGCGATCGAGGCGGAACGGGGAGGCTGATGGTCGAAGTAACGCTCTGGGGATCGCTCGGCGCAATCGCCGGAGGCAACGAGCAAGATCGAGATCGAGGCCAAGGACATAAGGGAGCTGTTCAGGAAGCTGGCTGAGCAGTATCCCGGCTTCGAGCCCTACATCGACCGCGGCATCGCAGTCGCTATCGACGGGACGATTTATCGCGATACGTGGTCGAAGGAACTACCCGAGGGGGCGGAGATTTTTCTGCTGCCAAGGTTGGCTGGGGGGTGATGGGGGACCCGCCTCCCCCTCGCCTAGCATCAAGGTCTCGAACGTCGTTGATGGGGCCGTGTATGGACGGCTCTCCGTTGGCAAGGGTTTATTTGAGCGTTTTGCAGTTGCTG